>NZ_BAAGZR010000023.1:0-54184 GCF_054778255.1 Yimella radicis | reverse complement strand
CAACCACCCGCACCCGACGACACAGACTCCACCCGGCACAAACCCAGTCCCGGCCGGCCTCGCGGCCCGGAGCGCTAGCGGAGGGACGCGAGGCCGGCCCTTCACCTGGCCCACCAATCGCACCTCCCGCACCCGGCGACGCAGCGCGCACCCAGACGGCATCAGACGGCAGGGGAGCGGGGTCAGGAGCCTGCACGACTCCCGACCCCGCTGTATGGCCTGTATGGGCTTAGAAGTCGAAACCTCGCGCGATGGCGAGGCTCGCCCAGGTGGCGAGCTTGTAATCGGGGTCGTCACCCTGCGCGGCGTGGAGGGCGATCTGAACCGTTGCTCCGGGAACGGTGTTGGGCGAGCCGTGGGCGATGATTCCGGCAATCGTCCAGAACGGGGCGCGGTGACCGGTGGCCATCCGGGATCCGGCTTGACGCAACGCCTCGACGATCACCGGGTATCCGACCTTGTCGCCCGCTTCCCGTATCGGCGTCGACAGTGCGACCACGTCTTTGTGATTGTCGGCGAGCAGTGCATCCCGCAGGGCCAGGTCGGTCAGGGCCGTTGCCAGACCGGCTAGTTGGTCGTCCTCGACTCGGTTGCCCTCGATCATCAGCAGGAACGTGGTGACGGCCTCGATGCGGTCGGTGGACGTGGCCGGGGCGAGGGTGCCCTGACCCGTCCATGCTGCCCGCAGTTCCTCGACGGCCACGGGTGCCCCGGTCTGCACCCGAGTACGCATGACGTGCGGGTCGTCGTCACCGGCAAGCGGCACGACTTCGCCGGTCGTGCAGTCCTGGAAGGTTTGGCCAGTCACGACGTAGGTGTCTGTGTCGATGCCGCACGGCAGCGCTCCCGCTTCGATGGCGTGGGCCGCCGGGTCGGTCTCGGTGTTCGTGGGGTTCCACAGTGCAACAAGCAGACGGCGGACGTCTCCGTGAGTACGGAAGGTTTCGATGAGTCGGATGGTGTATTCCGCGAAGTCGTCCGGTGTCCCTGCCTCGTCCAGGTCGAACCGGGCCGTTCCGATCACGCGGTTTCCGGCATCCAGGGCCGTGACCGTGGCGGCGTCGATCAGGTGAATGCCGAAGGTTGCGGGCATCGTGCCGAGCAGTGAGGAGGCGGTAAGGGAGGTGGTCGGGCGGTTCGTCATGGCTGACGTCCTTTCGGTTGGTGGGTGGCACCCCGTGTGTTGATGTATTCAGTGTATGGCATGTATGGCGTGTATGGCACTGTTTGCTTGCTATATCTCGCATGATGGACGGTCGATCTCGCGCGCGACCCGGCCGAGGCGGACCCCCTCCTCAAAGCTCTGAGCGCGGCCGAAGGCCGCTCCGAGCCAGTCGGGCCGGGCAAGGTGTCGCGCGGAGCTTGCGGAGCGCGCGCCCGGCCCTCGACTGGCAGAACAACGGGTCGGCGAAGCCGACGCCGCTATCCGGCTGCGCAGCAGCCGGCGACCGCAGGTCGCCCGCCGCCGGCCGCCGGCCCCGTTGGTTACTTCTTGGTGCTGCGCTTCTTGATGCCTGCGGCGCGTTCCTCGACGGGGGAGAGGGTGTAGCCGTTGGCGGCCAGGAACCGCAGGTAGCGGGCGGTGTGCTTGTCCACCTGTCGTCAGGAGTGGGTGCCGGTCCCGGCCTCGGTGGCTGCCATGACGTAGCCCAGGGCCAGCACGGTGGCGCGGCCCTCGGTGGCCTGGTCGAGGGCGCTCTGGGCGGCGGGATCGCGGTAGCCGCCACGGTGGCCGGTGAAGGTTTCGACTAGGTCACCGCCCGCGTGCTTGTTCAGGCCGTGCGTGTCGTAGAACAGTGCGGCGGCGATGAATGCGGCGCTGCCCTTCGGGGCGCTCTTGCGGGTGAGGAACTTGGTCACCCACTCGCGGCGCACGGTTTCCGACGCCTTCCACGCCTTGTTGGACTCGATCACGTCGCGTCGTTCGGCGGCGGCTGCCTCCCGCTCGCTGTCGCTCATCTCGGCGGCGGACTTCTTGGAGGAGGGGGTGCTGCCGTAGCGGTCCTGGTGGCCGTGCTTGCGCCAGTCGGTGCAGACGTAGACCGCTTGGACCTGCTCATCACGCCAGCTTTGGACGAGGTAGGCCGCGTGCCCCGCGCACTCGGCGTGTTCCTTCACGCCCAGGCCCCCGTTGTCGTTGCCCTTCAAGTGGCTCAACTGCGCGGCCTTGCGGTCGTCGTAACTGGGCTGGTCGATCACGGTCACTTTGGCAGCGGTCAGCGCCTTGGTCAGTTCGGCGCGGGCCTGCGCTTCGGAGCGGTCGTCGCGGATGCGCTGCAGGGTGTGGTCAAACTGTCCGTCACTGAGGGCCTTCATCAGCCGCGCGACGGCGTCGGGGTCGTCGTCGACCTCGGCCAGACCGGCGGCCTGGTCGATAGTCAGGGCGTCGTGGGCGCTGAGGGCGTCGCGGGCGGCCTCGGATGCGGCAGCGGCCAGGCCCGCGTCGACCTGGGCGCGCTTGTGGCCGGTGCGCTTGGCGATCTGCGTCGGGGTCAGCCCGAACGCGGTCAACTGCTCGAACGCGGCCGCGTGCTCCCCGGCGGTAAGCGCGGTGCGGTGGTCGTTCGCGGCCAACTGGTCCACGATCCGCTCGGCATCCTCGGGGGAGGGGGAGACGTACGCCGGGATGGTGCCCAGTCCGGCCTCGACGGCTGCGAGGGTGCGGCGCTGCCCGTCCACGGCGACGATGCCACCGTCGGCGTTGCGGTAGGCCCGGATCGGCAGCAGGACGCCTCGGTCCTTGATCGAGGCGATGAACGCCTTGTCCAGGCGGGCGTCGAAGCGCACGTTCGTCCCGATGGTCACGGTGCGCGGGTCGACCTCGACCAGTTCGGTGGTGTGCTGCTGGGTGCTCGTCGTGTCGGTCATGATGTCGCTTCCTTTCGGTTGGTGGGTGGTACCCCGTGTGTTGATGTATTCAGTGTATGGCATGTATGGCATGTATGGCACTGTTTGCTTGTGGTATCTCGTATGATGGACGGTCGATTTCGCGCGCACCCGGCCGAGGCGACCCCCCTCCTCGGGTGCTGTGGTCGCGCAGCGGCCTCCGTTTCTGAGCGCAGCGAAGAACAACCGACACTGGCCGATGGCTGCGCATTGTTCGTCCCCGGTCGTCGCGACCGGGGACGGGATCAGTGGCGGATGCGGCGGAGGAGTTCGAGGTTGATGGCGATGAGGATGAGGTTGAGGAGTGTGTTCATCGGCGGCTCCCTGAGTCGTGATGCGGCGGTAGAATGTGTTCCAAGGGAAGGGCCCCAGCCCGGATGACCGGGACCCTCCCACTTGGGTTAGCGGCGACTAGTTCGTCTGCGGCGTCCACGAGCTCGAACTCGTGGGCGCCGTTCGCTTTCGCGACGACGAGTAGCGGCCGCTGCGCCAAGCGTCACTACCGCTGTGGCGAGCGTGACGACCGAAATCGCCAGCTCCACCCACTGCTGGGTGTTCGACACTTGGCCTCGCCTCCTTCCTGTAGAACGCCACCGGGCGATCCGGTGGCGGCCCGCGTGGGGCGACCCCTGGCTGACGCCGTGAGGGTGGGCTGTCAAGGCCGGCCGCAGGCCGTCGCGCAGCGATCGGAGCGAAGCGGAGAGCCTTGACAGGTCGGGGTCCCCGCGGTGTCAGGCTGGGAGAGCCCTGCGCGTGCCATACCCGACCAGGCTGGAAGCGGACTCCCGGCGGAGCGGCCGCAAAAGGGGCCGAAGGCCGCGGCCGCCCCGCTGAACACAGTCACGCCCCTGGGGCGTGTCCGGGCCTGCGGTCTGTCGACGAAGCTCACTGGAAGAGCTGGTCGATCAGCCACTCCGCCAACCGCCCGAGATCATCGGCAGCCCTGATCGCGCGCCACCCGGTGCCTACCAACCGCCACCAACGATCACTGGCCACGGCCTGACGCCGCCGCGGTGATGGGGACCCAGCATCCTGCTCACGCTCTCGGGCGACGCCGTTGAGATCACCACTGTTCATGGGTGCTCCTCCTTGGGTTTGCACCCGTCCACTGGCGAGGACAGGTGCGGTTGGCGGCCGAGAGGTGACCTCAGAGGTCACGAGACCCCGGCCGGCAACGGTTTTTTCCCGCTGCATCTCTTCCGCGGAGTCACCGCCCAAAGCGACAGGATCGGCGCGGGATCAGAGATCGGAATAAATCGAACACATGTTCGATAGAGTGAGGCGGTGGGGCAGTCTCGAGCGGATCGCACTTGGCGCACACCGAGCTCGACACGGCATGTGTGGGTGGCTGGCGGAAAGGGCCACTTCGGACCGCCGGCGCATCCGCTTGGGTCGTCCTCGCATCAGCACGAGCCGCCAGTCCAAGGGCTGGTCGCCAGCTGGAGACGCCGGAGATACCAGTGGGAAGCCCTAGTGATCGTGGCCATCGAACCGGCGCCGACCGACTCGGGACGAGCCTCGGCCGAGCGGGAGGCTGTCGTGATGCAGCGGTGGGTGCCAGCGGCCGACCTACGTGCGGTGCCCGCTGACCCAAATCGAGCCTTCGGGGCCCGGTGACGTTTGTCAGGAGGTCACCTCGGCGAGATGAGCCCAAGGGAGGGCCAGGCGTGGGGCTAGGTCAGCTCAGCCGGCGCAGGTGCTCCACGGCCGCCCACACCACGGCCTCGTCGTCGGTGAGCCCGGCCGGCGCGGACGCCAGCAGGGAGCGTCCCCAGTCGGGTCGGGTCCGCAAATGAGCGCGGGCCTGGTCGACGGTGAGGACAGGGAACTGGGGGCGGCGCGTTCGTGCACGCCGAAGCTGATCGTCGAGCTCGGCCGCGAGGTCGGCGGGCATGGTGTCGAAGAACCCTTCGCCCTGGTCCTGGTGGTCGTCGTGGTGCGGGGAGCGGGTGCAGGCTGCTCCGCCGATGCAGCGGGCCACCGCTTCGTGGCCGTGCTCGTCGACGACGGTGACCCATCCCTGGTCGCACTCATGCGGCGGGATGTGCTGGGTGTAATGCGTGTAGTAGGTGTAGTGAGTGTCGGGTTCTCCATGCCGGCCCATAGCGTCGAGTTCGGCCAAACCGGGGTGGTCGGCCTCGATGTCGAGGTCGCGCAGCAAGCCGGCCAGCACGACTGCGGGGCGGGTCTGGATCAGGTGGGGGTCGAGGTCGACTAGACGGTGGCCACGCCGCAGCGCTTGGTCGGCGAGGGCAGCGAGCACGTCAGCGCCCGTCCACGGCGTGTTCGCGGTGGCGAACCGCATCAGGGCCGGGGTAAGCCTCGATAGCGGTTCTCCGGCCAGCCAGGGCAGTCCTGCGGCTACCCGAGCGGCCAGACGGGCCGTCGCGGCCCTCCGGCGGGGGTCGACTCTCTTCCTCGGGGATGGGCGCGGCGAAGCCGCGTCCTTTCGTCGGCCGCTTGCGGCCGGTCTCTGACCGTGAAGGTTGAGAAGTTGAAGGTTGGTTACTCGAAAAGCTGCCCCTAAGGGGGAAGGTGGACGAAGACCTGGTGAATCAGTCGCGACCGCGGCGGCGTGGCTACCGAGGTAGATGATCCAGCGGCCGGCGTGGTTGCGGGTGAGTCGGGTGAACCGGCAGCTGATCGTCGGGGGAATGTAGGCGAGCTGCCACACCGAAGGGATCCCGCGTTGCGGGTGGCGTCCGAACTCGGCCGCGAGGGCCATGCGCTCGTCTCGACCGAGCTCGCGGCCGCGGTACAGCTCGAGAGCGATCCCGAACTCGGCGGCGATCGCCATGGACCGTTGAACGGTCTTTGCCTCGCGATTGCAATCGGCCGCCACGACCGCCTTTTCCGCCCGTAGCTCGCCGGTGCGGCCGTCCGCGTGCATCGCAGCTGACGTCATCACTGCGCACCAGGTGGTCACTGCGATCTCGTGCCGGCGGCACGCCGCGCGCAACTCGGGAGTGCCCGCGAGGGCCTGCACCAAGTCGATGTAGGTCGATCTGCTCGACCACACCGGCAGCCGACGGCGAGCACGACGCGGAAGCGAACCCGGGCCAACACCGGACACCGGGGGAGCTGCAGGACGACGGGCACGCGTCGCAATCGCGGCCACCGTCGAGGCGCGCGCCGCCGGCAGCAACGGTTCCGGCACTCGTCGAGAAACACGGTGCCGCGTTGGCTTTACCGGAAAATGGGTAGGGGGTATCGTGGGCAGCAGACAACCCACCTCTCTGGCGAGTAGGTGTACATAGAGGCCGAGCGCTAACTCGGTTTCGCTTACGAGGGCTCCCGCGGTAACGGGGGCCTTCGTCATGTCGCGGCACTGCCGCGAAGCCTCATCCGGTCAAAGGCAGCTCCCGTTGATGTACCGGACCCGGAGGAAGGTCACGTGGAGCTACGCGGTCGAGGGCTTTCCACTCGAGGTACGCCTGGACGCTGACTCCGCACTCCGCGGCACGTCGCTTCAGCTCGTCCCGGTCTGCCTTCGAAAGTCGGAACGCCACCGTGTGGCCACGCTCAGAACTGCGGTGCGCGGCGGCTGGAGTCGGCATGTCTCCTCCTTCAAATCCTCGAAACGTTGTTTGGCATCTTTGCATGCAGGAAAGCGGGAGTCTGGAACTCACCTGCTTGGCGTGTCGCGCAGCGTCTCGCAGCGGCACATCCACCGCCCCTTAGTCTATGGCCTACGGTACAGGTGTACCTTATGAACGGAAAGCGATGGGCCATCATCTTTCGTGGATGATGGCCCCTCCCGTCAGATTACGGGAGTCAGCACATGGTGCATCGAGCAGCTTCGACTGATCCCGATGCCGCATCGCCGCTCGTCACGATCGGCGAAAGCACCGCAGCCGCGAGCATGAGTGCTGCAACGACCTTCCTCACGGGCCCCACCTCCGTTCTCCTTGCCACAGCGGTTTCAGCCCTGATCCTAGCGGGCCTTCGATAGACATGACTAGGGTCTACGCCGTGACCACGACCCCCCGAGACCACCTACAGCTTCGGTTTCGTGCGCTGTCAGACCCGACCCGGCTACAGATTGTCGAAGCCTTGCGCTACCGGCGACAACTGACGACAGCCGAGTTGATGAAGGTCACTAGCAGTCGGTCATTGGCTCATCATCTGCGCACTCTTGAAGAGGCTGAGATCATTCGCGTGGTCGGCGAACGGGACCGTACTCGGACGGTGTGGGAGGAAGTGCCCATCGGGCATCGGCCTCAAGCTGCTTGGGATGAAAGTATGACGACCGATCCAGAGATGACGGCAGCGATTCGCGCCCTGGAGCGCGCCACCACCTATCACCGAATCTCGCGGATGAGGGCGTTTGATGACCAGGTTCGTGATGGTGAATGGCGGGATGAGTGGGCGGACGCTGCGATCGGCCGCGACTATCAGCTCCAGCTGACAGCCGAGGAGTTGCAGCGCCTTGATACAGAGCTAGCCGAGGTGCTTGAGCGGGCAAAAAAGGCGTCGCAGAGCCGGGGTTCAGGCGACAATGAGACTCAGCACATCTTTGTGACGCTCGCCGGCTTCCCAGTGGACTTAGGGATTCCTCGTTGAGCACAGCCGTAGAGCCCGTGGTCTGGCACCGCCGCCCCGGCGTGCGCCCCTACATCGCTGCCTTCGTGGTCGACACAGCCGCATCTGCCATCTTCTTCGTAGCACTGGCCTGGGTAATCGTTCACTCGACTAGCAGTGCATGGGTCACTGCGGCGCTGCTTGGCCTGGAGAGTGTTCCTCGCGCAATCTTGCTGGTCGCCGGCGGCTTGCTGGGAGATAGGTTGGGGCTCCTCAGCACAGCCAAGTGGACACTGACAGTGCGGATTCTCCTCGCGGCTGGCTTCGGTGCCGTCCTTCTGATGGACCCAGACACCCGACTAGTTCCTCTGATAGCGGTGACCCTGGTCTTCGGTCTAGTCGATGCGTTGCACATGCCGGCAATCGACGGACTACGCGGCCTTGTTGTGACCGAGGAAGAGGAACAAGAGCAACTGACCGCCACCATCGGGTGGACCACCCAGGTCGTCGAGGTCGCGGCGGCACCAGTCGCTGGGTCCTTGGTCGTTCTGGCTGGAGGAACGGTCGGGTGGTCGATGCTGGCCTTGCTCCTCTTGGCTCGGGCGCTGCTTGGCGTTGTGATCCGGGCGGGAACGATCAAGCGGGTAGAGGGTGAGACCGTCGAAGGGCTCGGACACCGGCCGCGAGCATTTCGACACCAACTAGCCGAAGGCATCCACATAGTGCGGTCTGACCGCGCAATCAGCTCGCTTCTCGGGGTGTTCATGCTGGGGAACATGGCTAGCACGGCGCCTCTGATCGCCGGAATTCCACTGAAAGCAAAGGAATTCGGTTGGTCAGGGACAGTCTTTGGAATCGCTACCCTTGGTTTCTCCCTAGGCGCTGCCCTGGGCGCTTTTCTCTACTCCCGCGCAGCTCGTCGACGTTCTGATCGCCTTCGCACTGGCCTGCTGGTCATGCTTGCTGCCTGTGTGGCATTCGCTGCACTGGCGGTCTCCACCGAGCCGTGGCAGGTGACAGCTTCCGCGTTCGCTGGAGGCGTGATGTTGTCCTTCGCCGCTCAGACCTTCATCGCTTACATCACAACTGCAACACCCAGCGAGCATCTAGGGTTCGTTACTTCCCTGCGACAGGCGGCTATCTTCGGCGGTATCCCCGTGGGCTTCGCGATCTACGGTGCGCTCACGGCCGTCCTCGATGTCCCGAGAGCTGGCCTGGTCATGACATGCGTGCTAGCCGGCGTCAGTGTCCTCGCACTTGCGACAGTTAGAGCTCGTGGCCACGACGAGCATCCCGCTCGAACGTGAGCCGGCGAAGCTCATCGGCAAATATGCCCTCATCAAAGAAGACCCGAACGTCGACCGAGAGCGTTGAGGATATGGCGAGCAGAACATAGCCAGACGGGTTCTTTGTGACTCCAGCCCGCAGGTTCGACAGCTGGCCGCGGGAGAGCTTGAAACCGTGTCGGGCCATAGCTGCCTGGAGGGGCAAGAGTCCCCACGGGCGAGGTGACTGCTGGTCGGAAAGATCCTCACTCGCCCCGAGGAGTGCATTGAATCGGTCGGTGAATGCCGGCAGGTGCATGGCGCGAGGATACTGCAGCCACTATCCAATATTGTGGATAGTAAAACCTTGTTCAAGAGTCGCCGCGACACCTTCCATGCCCGGTGTCGAGCAGGTTTGATAGCCGTCATCGGGCACAGGCTCGGAAGGGTCCGAAGGGGAGGCGCGATGGGGGATCAGAGCGTGATTGAGACACATTCTGACGCCGTCGCGACATGCGATCACCTAGCCGTTGAGCCGCACAGCCGCGAAGAACTGGCGCAGCTTGGCATCGTGGGAGTCAATCCTGACCTAGCCGCGCGTTTGCTCGCGTACGGTTACGCGGACTCGCCTGCCGCCTGAGTAGTACGCCGCTGCTTCACAAGCTGATCGATCTCGCGCTTGATTCGGTCAGCCTCGGACCAGAAGAAGCGGGGATCTACTCCAAGAACGTCTGATAGAACGAACAGAAGCTTGGCTGGCGGGGCCTTTCTTCGGCCGGATGCGTAATGTCGAAGGGCTGCTGGTGAAATCTCCGCACCCCGTGCAGCGCAAGAGTGGGCTAACGCCACGTACGTCCACCGCGCACCGGCAGGGTCCGGCAGGTGGTCCATCAACCACTGGAGATTCTCAGCAAGCCCGGGAAGGTCCTGTGATCCGGCGCGGTTAGCCATCCGCCACGGTCTCCTTCCTCTGGTTCTAGCTCACTCAAAAAGAGTTTGGGTGACCCGAGCTTAGGCCTACCTGCTGTTCCCGAGTTGGACAAGTAGTCAAGTCGCTTACGGATCGCAGTCCAGAAGAGGAAGCCGCTTGCACTGCAGGCGTACAGGTGTACTCTTGCAACAGACGGCGAGGTACACCTGTACGCAGAGTGTGCCGGCGACAGAGCTACGAGGGAGGCACAACATGCCGCACACGCCCGATCTACCCAGTTGGTCGATGTGTCTTGGGATGCCGGGGATCTATGTCGAGGTGGCCCGCGAGGTTGCCGCGCATGCTCTGGCGTTGATGCGACTGGGCTCCCCTACGTCTGTGACGGTGGAGGGCAGTGGCCTCCAGGTCCAGGGAGCGACCCGCCGCGATCTCATCGCGGGGTTAGGAGAGTCGTCCCGGCAGTGGCAGGAGAAGGCGGACCGTTTGGCTTTTGTCGACCTTGATGGCTGGAGCGCTGCGGTGCTTCGCTGCGAGCACGCCCGCAGCTTGAAGGATTGGCTGCAGATCACCGAAAACAGTTCGCCAAGCAGGCGTGCCGAAACGCGCTTGTTCGGAGCTTTGGCGTGAGGAAGCAACCGAAGTCCTCCGAATCGAGACAGTGCCCGAGTGTGCCTGCTTTTCCGGTCTTGTCGGCTGAGGTCGATGAGGAGGGGGTGGCGTGGTTCCAGGGTCATCGTGTGGAGCTGGCTGAGGGGGAGGAGCCGGCGTCGGCGATTGTTCGTCTTGCAGCGGAGTCTGCTGCGGCGCGTGAGGGTGCTGTGAAGGCCGTCCGGGTGCGGGCTTCGAGTGGCGGTTCGGTGTGGTCGCTGGTGGTGGACGCGTCGGGCGAGGTGTGGGACGCACCGACTGTGACGCGGTCGGCTGTGTCGCGACGCCAGAAGGCCGGTTTGGTCGCTCTCCTGACTGGTGTGTTGGTCATTCCCGTGGGTGGGGCCGCGGCGATCGTGGGGTCGCGGATGTCTGACTCGGAGCCGTCGACGAAGACGGTGCGAACGGTGACGGTTGCTGCACCGTCTGCTACGGCGACCCAGCTGCCGGTGCTGTCTCCTTCGGGGGAGCAGATGGTCGCCATGTGGTCATCGGATGCCCTGGCGAACAGTGGGGCTGGATCACTGGGTGCGTCGTCGACGTCGTCGCCGGCTGTCGCCCTGGGTTCGTGTGTCGCGACGGTGATGCGTTCCGGGCGCGATAGCGCGGTGCGGTGTTTGCGGGCCGATATCGGCGCTCAGGTGTGGTCGGTCCGCGTTGATGCATCGGGGACCTCGTTGTGGCCGTCTGGTGATGGGGTCGTGGTCACCTCGTCGTCGCAGGTTCGCGTCTTGGATGCTCGAGGTCGTACGCGGGCCTCGCGCACGCTGGGAAATGGTGAACGACCGCTGTTGCTGGGTTCGGGTGTGGCGGTCCAGGTATCGAAAACGACGGTCCTGATTGACCAGGCTGGCCGGTGGGTGCCGCGTGTTGTTCCGGCTGGAGCGTCCGTGGTGGGCACGCACGGTGAGGCTGCGGTGGTGGCTGACCGGTCGGGTCAGGTGTGGTCGGTGACCGATGGGCGGGTGGCTCCGGCCGCGGCCCGGTTGGCGGCTCCCGACAAGGGCGCGAAGCCGGCGGGTGTGCTTGGTCTGACGCCGGATGGTTTCTTGTACGGCTGGGAGTCGCCGGCTAAGGAGCTGGTGGTGCAGCGGTTCCGTGTGAGTGCGCCGACCAGGCCGGTGATGACGGCCCGTGTTCCTGGGGGGACGGGGGTGGGGTCTGGGTGGTCAGCCTCGACGGTGTCGGGGAAGGCAGTGGTGTCCCCGGGGGGCCGGTTGGCGGTCATCGAGGACTATCTGGTGGATCTTGCCTCGGGTCAGGCGCGGGTGTTGCCGAAGGGGTGGCTCACGACTCGCGTTCTTGATGAGCAGGTCTTCGGGCAGGCCAGTGGTTCCTCGGTCGTCGTGGATGCGCAGGGGCGCACCTTGTGGAGTGTGGATGCTCCGTCCGGGGTCGACGTGGGTGTTCCTGCGGCCCAGATTTCCGGTGTCTCGTTCATTCCCGCCTCGGTGGGGTCCGAGACCCGTTTGTACGCGACGCGCACTGTCCTTCCTGGTGGTGCTGGTAGTGCGTCGTCGCCTTCGTCTGTGCCGTCGTCGACGGCCACCTCCTCCTCCCTCCCCTCTGGGCGGTCGGCGACGGCACAGACCCCCTCTTCCTCGGTTCGGCCGTCCTCGACGGCTTCGCGTTCGAGTTCGTCAACGAGCTCGTCCTCGTCGACTTCGAAGGGCAGTGGTGCGAAGTGAGCAACGCAGTTCGTCGGATTCACCGATGCGTTCCGGGGCTCCTGGTCGGCGCGGTCGCCTGGGCGTGCCTGACCGGGTGCGGCGACGACACGGCCCCGTCCGGTGAGACCCGGACGGTGACGGTGACGGCGTCAAGTCCGGTGTCGGTTCCGACTCCCTCGACCGCGACCACTCACGCAGGGGAGCTGAATTCGTCGTCTTCTTCGCCGGCTTCGTCGTCGTTGTCGTCGTCGAGTGCTGTTCCTCATGATGAGGAGGGTGAGTGGCAGACGACTCCGCCGGCCACCCACGGGCCGGGTTCGCTGCCTGCCGACAGTGAGCGGGCCTTGCGGGCGGCCGCGAAACGGTTTGTTGAGCTGTGGGCTCGTCCCACGGTGGGGGAGAAGGCGTGGCGGGGCGCGTTGAACCCGTTGATGACGCCGCGGGGACGGTCACTGATCCAGTGGACGGACCCGGCGAATGTGCCGGCGTTGCGGATCTCGGGTGAGCCACAACGGGTGCCTGAGGGGTCGACCACAGGGGCGTTTCCGGTGATGGTGCCGACCGCGCAGGGGAATGTCGTGGTCAACCTGGTACCTGCTGCTCCTGGTGGCCCGAGCACGTCCTGGCTGGTGGAGGGCTTCACCTTGCCGCAGGGGATGCACTGATGAACAAGATCGTGGCCGGTGTCGTGGCCGGTTTCCTGGGCTTGGTGCTGTTGATCGCGGTCCTTGTGGCGCCTGGCGTTGACGAGGACGAGACGTCAGCGGTGTGCGACCCCGCCCTCGCGGCCTGGGGTGGCACCGCAACGGGTCCGGTGCGGCTGCCGATCGTGGGCCCTGGCGTGGTGACGAGCAACTTCGGGATGCGAGTGAACCCGGGCGGGATCCTCAAGGGCACGTACATGCTGCATCCCGGGATCGACATCGCCGGCAACGGGACGCAGATCGTGGCCGCGATGGCAGGCCGGGTGGTGACGGTCCGCAACGACCGCTACTCGGGGCATCAGGTTCAGGTCGACGTCGGATCGGGAACCCGGATGGATTACAACCACCTGGTGGCCGGGTCGGCCAAGGTCAAGGTCGGTGACACCGTGTGGCCCGGCCGGTTGATCGGCACCGAGGGTGCAACGGGCAACGTCAACGGTGTTCATCTGCATTTCGGGATCTTCGTGGGCGGGAAAGCGACTGATCCGCGGCCGTGGATGGCTCAGCACGGGGTGACCCTGCCGGCGGTGGGTGGCCGCGTGACGGGTGCGCCGGCGGCTGCGGCACCCCCGGCCCAATCAGGCCCGGGCGGGTCGACGCAGTACGTCGGGCTGGGGAAGGTTCAGCCACAGACAGTATCTGTGGCGAACCGGGTCGGGCCGATGTTCAACATCAAGACGGTGGGCGGGTACCGCCCGCCGCCGACGTCGGGCCCGAACTATGACCCGCAGGGTCATCAGGCCGGGCTGGCTTTGGATTTCATGACCAACGACATCCCGAACGGGAAGGCCACCGGCGACAAGGTTGCCAAGTACCTGCAGGACAACGCCGGGGCGCTCGGGGTGCGCTACATCATCTGGTATCAGCGCGTCTGGCGCGCTGAGCGTCCCGGTTCGGGATGGACCCCGATGGCTGACCGGGGATCGGTCACTCAGAACCACCTGGATCACGTACACGTTTCGCTGCACGGCGCGCAGGGCGCGGTTCGCCCGGTGAACCTGGAGGGTGCCGGGGGGCAGCTGACGAAGCAGGGTCAGGGGACCGCGACCTGGGCGTCGTGGATGCCGAAGTCGGTGGGTCCCTACGGGCGTGAGCAGGTCGCGAACGCGGCCCAGATCATCAAGGCCGGCTTGGACATGCGCCTGGACGCCAAAGCGATCACCATCGCGGTGATGACGGCGATGGGCGAATCGTCGCTCCAGGTGCTCGACCGCGGGGACGCGGCTGGTCCGGACTCCAGGGGCCTGTTCCAGCAGCGAGACAACGGTGCGTGGGGCAGTTACGCGGACCGGATGACCCCGTACATCTCCGCGCAGAACTTCTTGAAGGTGCTGCGGACGTTCGACTACGCCTCGATGCCGCCGACGCTGGCGGCGAATCGGGTGCAGCGCAACGCGGACGCGAACTATCACGGCGCGTTCTGGGCGGATGCGGTGCAGATGGTGGCCGCGTTGACCGCGAACCCGGAGCTGTTGCGGCAGCTGCCGGTGTCGGGTGGCAGCGGGCTGGCCGGTCCGTGCCCCGAAGGCCCGTCCAGTGACCCAGCGGGCGACACCAAGGTTGCGGCGGGTCAGAACCCGCTGCGCTTCATCGCAGGAATCGAGGCTCACCGCTGGGCGCGTGAGCAGAGGGGAGTGAAGGCATGAAGTTGTTGAAGGCGACTCCGGAATCCGAGCACGGGGGGAAGCGGCCGGTTCAGCTGGTGAGCAACCCGTTCACCCGGGCCGAGGTCGAAATGGAGAGCGAAGCGCTGCAGCCGGTCGCTGAGCCTGACTCGCTGATTCTGGGTGATCGGGTTGTCGAGCCCGGGCCGCGGGCACCGCTGCACGCGAACCAGTCAGCGGCACCGCTGACGACCGGGCCGTTGCAGGTATGGGGTTTGCACGGCGGAGCGGGTGCGTCGACGCTGACGATCCTGCTCGCCGAAGCGGGCTGCGAGGTGGTCGACGCGGGCCGGTGGGATCCGTCGACGGCGATCGAGGGCCCGTGCGTGGTGGTGGCCACCACCCGTGGCGCGGGCCTGGCAGCGGTCAAGGCGTTCGCGCATGCCTGGCACACCGGCCAGTTGCCCGCCGCAACGGTGCTGGGTGTCGTGCTGGTCGACGACGCCCCACAACAGCCAAGGGCCATGAAGAAGGCCGCTCCCGGCGCGTCAGGTGTGCTGCCGAGGTTGTGGCGGATCCCGTGGTCCGAAGACCTCCGGATGGCCACGTCCCCCTCACCTGATCTTCCGCTGTCGTGGCGAACTCGCCTGTCTATCAAAAGCATTCATCGTACATACACCTCTTTGTAAGGAGAACATCATGGAAGTTCCTGACGCAGTCGCAATCCCCGGTATCGACCGGTTCATGACCTACCTCGGGTGGGGTCTCTACACCGCTGGAATGGCGGTGATGCTCGGCGTGGTCTGTGGCGTGATCTGGATGATCGTCGGCGCCTTCCGTCGAGGCGCGTTCGAGGGCGGAAAGTTGATCTTCATCGGCTTTGTCGCGGGCGCGATCATCTCCAGCGCCGCGGTCCTGGTCGGTCAATTCCTGCAAGGCGTCCCTTCGGTCACCCCGCAGGAGCCGCCGTGGCTGAACGCGGTCAACACCCTCATCGGCTGGGCACTGTTCGGCGGTGGGCTTGCCGCGCTGGGTGCAGTCATCGCGGGCGCGGTGTGGCTGATCATCGGCGCCGTCCGGCACGGCGTGTACGAGGGCATGAAGGCGATCGGTATCGCTCTGGTCGGTGCCGCTCTGCTCGGAACGATCAGCACCTGGTTCGGCTCGGTCCTCGCGTTCTGAAAAACCCCTGCACCGCAACCTGTTTGGTGACCGAGGAGGTCAAACATGTTTAACAAGAAGAACGCGGATAGCGGACCGCGTGGGGACGATCCGCGACCGTGGGGGATGCGTGGTGCCGGGTGGCCGCTGTTCGCGGTTCCAGTGATGTTCCTGGTCGTGGTGGCGATGATCGCGGTCTTTGTGTTCGGTCGCGGCGCAGACGACACGGCCACGAGCGAGGCGACCGTCACCGTGACCCCCTCGGCACCACCAAACACAGCGGCACCCTCGACGCAGGCCCCGACCACCGCGACTAGCGAACCCGCTCCGGCGGGGACATGCCCGACACCGAAGGAAGACACGGTGCCGGCGGGCACCGTCGCGTGGAAGACGACCTGGGAGATCGCCGGCCAGACGGTTGCGCCGCTGACCGAGTCCGGTCCGAAGGTGAAGCAACCCGACGGGGTCCGGCGCTGCTTTGACCGCTCCCCACGCGGCGCGGTCGCGTTCGCTGCAAACGTCTACTTGGGTTTCACCCAGAGTCCAGAGGTTGCGCGGCAGGTCCACTTGCAGCAGATGACTCCCGGTGCGCACCGCGAACGGGGTCTGCAGAGCCCAGGGTGGTCGGATACCTCGGTCCAGTTCAGCATCGCCGGCTACCGAGTCTTGGCGTGGAGCCCGGACGCGGCACAGATCGAGCTGGCAGTGGCGGTGAGTTCACAGCCGGGGCAATGGTCGCTGGTCTCGCCGCGGATTCTGTGGAAGGACGGAGATTGGAAGGTTGATGGAACCAATGCCGGCCCTGCGCCGACGGTCCTGGACTCGCTGGCGACCATGACCCGCTGGGGCGCGGGGGAGTCGTCATGAACCCGGTCGGTACGGCCGCAGTGCCAGGCGTCGACTTCGGGTGCATCGTCAACCTTCCGTTGTGCGCCGCTGGGAAGGTAGGCGGCAAGGTCATCGACAAGGCCACCGATGGTGCTTGGGAGAAGATCGTTAAGGGCTTCCTCGAGGGCATGGTGATGCTCCTGGAGAAGCTGTCAACGTTCTGGATGAAGTTCCCGGATCCGCAGATCACGGATGTGACCAAGCCTGACGGCGCGATGATCGGGCCGATGCAGCTGCTGTCCGATCAGTTGTCGGGGTGGGTGGCGGTCTGCAGCCTGGTTTCGGTCGTCGTGTGCTGTGTGCGAGCGATCCGGCAGGTCTCGGCCCGACCGTTCAGCGAGGCCGCCATGTCAGTGCTGATGGTGGTGGCGGTGCAGCTCGGGCTTGCTGGAGCGGTCCAGGCCGGCCTGGCCGCGACTTCGGCCCTGTCGCAGTCGCTGCTGGCCACCACGGGGAAGAACAAGTCCCTGTCGGGGCTGGTCAGCGTGAACGACGCGATGTCCTCGACTCAATCACTTGCGGTGTGGTTCATCCTCGCGTTGCTGGCCATCCTCTCCTCGCTGATGCAGTTGATGTTCATGCTGATGCGGGGACCGCTGATCATGTTGCTGGTGCTGTGGATGCACTTCGCGGCCGCGACCGCAGCCAGTGATGAGGGACGGGTCCGCGCCAAGAAGGTGATCGGTTTGTTGATCTCCTTCTTGATCTACAAGCCGGCGGCGGCGGCGATTTACGCGCTGGGGTTCATGTTGATCTACGGCAACGGCACCGACGGTGCACCGTCCAAAGACGCGTTCATGAACACGATGTACGGGTTCATGACCGTGCTGATGGCGGCGATCGCGCTGCCGGCCGTGATCCGGTTCATCGTCCCGTTAGCTGCTGCCACTACCTCGAACGCGTTCTCCGGTGGCGCGGCCGCGGGAGCGGCTCTCGCTGCCGGGTCGGCGGTCGTGACGATGGGCAAGGCGGGTGCAGCCACAGGTGGCTCGTCGAGGGCCGCGCAGGGCTCGGCGGTGAAGTCGACCACGGGCCGGATGTCACAGACAGGCACCAGCACCGGACAGACCGGCGGCGGTGGCAACCAAAGCCAGAGCAGTGCAATGAGATCCGCACCGGGCAGCCGACAGGCCGCAGCTCTCATGGGTGGCGGCTCGGGTGGCGGCTCGGGTGGCGGCCTCGCTGGTGGTGCTCAGGGTTTGAGCGATCCGGGGCTGTCGAAGGGGGCGTCCAACGCGATCCCGTCCGACTCCGGGACGGGTGGGTGGGGATCGGTCGGCGGTCCGGTCACGAAGACGACCGGGGCGAACACAGGCACGAATGTGTCGACGCCGCAGTCGTCCTCACCGATCCCTGCTGCACCGGCTGCTATGGCAACGGGTGGGCACGGTCAGAGCGCACCCAAGAGCCAGACCGGTGCGACGAACGGTTCGACGAGCACCGTTCGCTCCGGTGCAGGTGCCGGTGCCGGGGCGAGCAGCGGGGTAGGAAGCGGGGCCGGGTTCGGTTCTGCGCCTGCTGGGGTGCGGAGTGCGTACTCGTTCCCCGGGGGCGTCAGCAAGGGCGGCGGCGGGACGAACCCGGCACCGGCTGCGCCACCGGCACCGTCCGCGCCACCGGCACCGTCCGCGCCACCGGCACCGTCCGCGCCACCGCGGCCGTCACTGCAAGCACAGTCCGGCGGATCGGCGTCCGGGTCGTCGTGGCGACCGTCCGGGTCGCCGGCCTACGGCCAGGGCCGGGGTGGAACGACCCGTCCGATACCGACCCGCCCAGGCGGGCAGGTGTCGCCGTCGCGGCGGGACCAGATGGCTTTGCCGTCGTGGGCGCGCGGGGCTGGTGAGGCGGGTCGACGCATGTCGTCCTCGGACCGACTGATCCCTCCCGGCCACTGACACCAAACCAAACCCGGCCCCCTTTCGAACTTCAAGGAGTAGATGATGACGACCGCTGATGAAGTGACCGGGACCAAGGAGCGGATCCGGTACGGCAACTTCCGCAAGCCGGGCTGGCCTGGATTGTTCAAGACCTCACCGGGTGAGAGCGCCGTCGTGGGTTTGTCGACGTTCCTGCTGGTGCCGTTGATGTTCTTCAAACTGTGGTGGCCGATGCTGGCGCTGGCGGCGTTCGTGTTGCTGGTCGAGATCCCGTTGGTGTGGCCCTCACGCAAGGGGTCACGGGCCCACCGGCTCGCGCGACGTAGGGCGTTCAGCGCCGCGCGGCGTCGTGGGGAGACCGCGTTGGTGCAGGGCCCTACGGGTCGCACCCCGGATGGTCGGACCCGGCTGCCAGGTATGGCTGCACAGACGGTGCTGCACGAGTGGGAGACGAACCTGGGCGACCCGGTCGGGGTGATCGAGTGGCCCAAGTCGAAGCTGTGGACGGTCGCGGTGCGGTGCATGCCTCCGGGTCGTGCCGGGCGTGATCAGGAAACGATCGACCGCCTAGTCGCGACGTGGGGTGGCTTCCTGGCCTCCCTGGGCCTGGAGCGGGTCGCGGGGGCATCGGTGATCGTGGAGACCGTCCCCGGCGCGGGTCGGCGTCAGCGGGCCAGCGCCACCCGTGGCCTGGTCGAGGGTGCGCCGGAGTTTTCCCGGATCGCGTTGGAGCAGGCTCTGGCGGGGGAGGACGACTGGGAACCGATGACCCGTGTGTGGGTCACGATCACCTTCGATGCGCGTCGCACGTTGGGTTCAAAGCCGCGCACCGAGGAACAGATGCGCACGTACCTGTCCGGCCGACTGCCGTTCATCCTGGGTGACATCCGGACCACGGGTGCCGGCGAAACGGCTCGGTTCTGCGACGCGCAGGAACTCATCGACACCGTGCACGGGATGGTCAACCCCTCAGCCGAGGCCGCGATCGATGAGGCCCGTCAGACTCGACGCGGAACCGGGCTGGACTGGCGCGACGCCGGCCCCATGCTCGCGCTGGAGCATTACGACCGGTGGGAGCACGACGGCGCGGTGTCGCGGTCGTGGGTGATGCTCAGCCCGGCGCGTGGTGAGCAGACCGATGAGGCGTTGGACCCGCTGCTTGCTCCGCACGCGGAGGTTCAGCGCAAGCGGGTCGCGGTCCTGTTCCGTCCGGAGGAAGCAGTGAAGTCCGCGCAGGCCGCCGAGGCTCAGGTGAAGTCGGCCTCGTTCGGTGCCTCTAAGAACGAGCGTGTGACGTCCCGGCAGCGCGACGAGCTGACGGCTGCGCTGAAGACCGAGGACGAGGAATCAGCCGGTGCCCTGCTGCAGCGGTTCTCGATGATCGTCACCGCAACGGCCTTCTCCGATGAAGAGCTGGAGTTCTCCAGCAACACCATCGAAGGGTTGCTGGATCGTCGCCGGCTGGGTCACCGCGTCGCGTACGGGTCACAGACCGTCGCGGCGATGGCCTCGACGCCCATCGGCCTGGTGGTCGCCCGCGAAACCAAGCTGCCCGACGTCGTCCGCGACGCCCTGTAAACCAGACGAACTGTTGAGGAGCCAGTGATGACTGACCTTCTGGAACGAGACCAGCACGAGGCAGCACGGGTCACCGTGGGGCGATGGGCCGGGGCGGGCCCGAGCAGCCAAGAACTCGACAAGCGCGAGCGTGCGCAGCGGCGCAAGCAGCAGACCAAGATGTTGTTGAACCCGTGGGAGGCGGCCGGGTCCGAGCCGGGAGAGCGAGGCTGGACCGGCCCCGGGGGTGGCCGCACGTTCTGGCGGGAACCGCCGCCGGAGATCCGTGGAACCTCGGTGCAGGTGAACGGGGCGTTCTACCCGTTCGGGATCAGTGGCGGTCTGCCCAGTGTCGGTGTCCCGATCGGCCGCACCCTCACCCCGGCCGCCGAACGGGTCAGCTGCGACCCGATCAGTTGGTTCCTGGCCAACCGGTTGTTGTCACCGATCATGTTCGTGCTGGGGCTGCCTGCACTGGGCAAGACGTCCCTGATTCGTCAGATGGTGTCGATCATGCCCAACTGGGGCATCACCCCGATCATCATGAGCGACATCCGCCCGGGCACCGACTTCGGCCCGGTCATCGACTCAATCGGCGGGTACCGCATCGAGGTGGGCCCAGGAGCGGGCACCATCAACCCGCTCGACCCCGGACCGATGGCCCGGTACATCGGGAACTTGCCGGACAAAGAACTGCTGGAATGCCTGGCGATGATCCGTAACTCCCGGATCAACCTCACGCAGGGACTCCTGGAGATCGTGCGTGGAAAACCGTTGGCAGACACCGAAAAGACGCTGCTCGCGGCCGGGATCGACGTCCTGGACCAAGAGCACGACGGGATCCCGGTCCTGGAAGACCTGGTCGCCGTAGTGGCCGCGCGGCACCCGCGCCTTCGCCAGGTCGCCTACGACCGCGGCGACGACAACAGATACGACGACCTGTCCGAAGGGCTGCTGCGGTCGCTGGCAGCCCTGGGCGGTGATGGGCCGTTCGGCTCAACGTTCGCCGGGCAGTCCAGTTTCGACCTGGACCTGACCCGTCCGGTCGACATGGACCTGTCCTCCATCCCGCAGGGCGCAGACGAGCTGATGGGCGCGGCACAGTTGGCGACCTGGTCGCTGCTGTCGTCGACCGTCGCGGCCGCGAAGTACCTGGCCGGTGCCGGTGTCATCGAGGACCGCACCTATCTACTGGTCGGAGACGAACTACACCGACCATTGAAGGCGTTGCCGGTGATCGCGAAGTACCTGGACGTGATGATCCGGTTGATCCGCACGTTGAAGCTCGGGGCGATCTTCTGCACGCACACGATGGAAGACCTGCGCCTGCCGGACCCGCAACTGACGACGCTGGCGTGGGGGTTCGTGGAGAAATCGCCCCTGGTCGTGATGGGCGGGTTGTCGCGTAAGGAGATGGGCAACCTGGTGACCGTTTTCGACATGTCGAAGACGGAGCAGGACCAGCTCGTGGGGTGGACCGACCAGCCGGCGGTGGACCCGGACACCAGCCAGGAAGGTGAACCGCCCGGGCGAGGGAAGTTCTTGCTGAAGGTGGGCCGGTCACCCGGTGTCGCGTTCCGGGCCAACCTGTCCCCGGTGGTCAAAGAGGTCAACGACACCAACAGCTCCTGGGATGAGTTGCGGGCCGCGCGCATGTACGACGAGCGGAGCCTGCGATGAGCGACACCGACTTGGCGAACGATGCACTGACCCGGGCAGCCCTGTCGGCGTGGGAAGAACCGTCCCGGCGACCTGCCCCCTCACCAGAACGCGAACGCCGTGCTGCGGCCCGGCAGTGGCTGGACCCCGCCGTCGTGGATCGCATGTACGCGATCAACGAGCTCGCGGCGCAATGGTTCGAGTCGCACTACGAGGGTTCGTGGGCGCAGGAGCACCTGACCGGCCGCACCCACGTTGATCTGGTCGGCGACCGCGGAGCGCGTCCGGGGTGCGCACCTGATCGGTGGCGTGGACTGGTGGAACATCTGCAGTCCGAAGGGGTCAGCGAGGAGGAGATGCTGCAGGTCGGTGTCGCGTTCCGCTCAAGTCGGGGCCGGGTCGTGGACCTGATGCGCGACCGGGTCGTGATGCCGGTGCACGACGACACTGGCCGCATCGCCGGTTTCGTCGGCCGGGAGAACCCTGACAACCCCGGAACAGCGAAGTACATCAACACCAAGCGAACCGAACTGTTCGACAAGGGCGAACTGTTCTGTTCGGCTCTGCCGGTTCGTGGGCAGGTCGCGATCGTGGAAGGGCCGGCGGACGCCCTGGCCATCACGATCGGGTCGGGTGGACGGGTGGTCGGTGCCGGCACCCTGGGAACGGCACTCACTCAAGGGCATGCCGAGCGGTTGGCCGAGCTGGCTCAGGAACCGATCGTGTGGCGCGACAACGACGGCCCCGGGTGGGAAGCCGCCGAGCGGGACTTCCGGTTGTTGGCGCAGTACGGGGTCGAACCGTTGATGACGACCGGGCCCGAAGGAGCAGACCCGGCCGATGTGCTGAAAACGGACGGTGCGGCCGGGATCCAGACAAGGCTGGATCAGGCGCGCCCGGCCGGTGAGGTGCTCATCAAGCACCACCTCAGCGCCGGCCGCACCAGCGAAGCGGTGAGCGTGGCCGCGGAGCGGGAGCCCTGCTATTGGGCACCGGACGCGGCCCGGATCGCCAACGTAGCCGGAGTCGAGGTGCAAGCCGTGCGGGACGCGCTGGCCGCGCACGTCACCGGAGCCGCGGAAGTCACGCTGCCGCCGGCGACCGGCAACGAGCCCCGTGGGGTGGCTGCCGGCACTGCGCCGGGTGCGGGATTCGAGGCAGTGCAGGCCGCGGACACCGGCCGCGCGTCGGTGCGGGAGCAGCTGCAAACCCTCGCGGCGCAGCAACGGGCGGGGGTGGTTGAGCGGTCACCAGTAGTGGCCGCACAACCAGCCCACTCCCAACCACGGAATCTGAGCAGTAGCACCGAGAGTGAACGGGGCATGTGATGCGGCAACCGGAGCGTCAGGACCGGCGCGGCCAGGATGTGGTGCTGGCCGGGTGCGGGCTCGGTGCCGTCGGCATCATCGCCCTGGGTGGGCTGATGGTGTGGGTGGCCGCGGCCGCCGGCGGACACGGCCACGGCTCCCCAGTGGGTTGGATCAAGCAGGCCGTGACCGGCGATGCTGCGCTGTGGTCGACGACCGCCACCGCCGTCCTGATCCTGGAGGCCATCGTGCTCGGGGCGTGCACGGTGTGGGGTGCTCGAGCGTGGTGGCGCTGGAACAAGTCCCGCGCCCGGATCGACGCCCGCGCCAAGTACATGTCGACCGACCGGGACATCAACCCGCTCACCGAGCAGGCCGGTACGAAGGCCGCTGAACGGCTCGGCGTGACCGGTGCGGGGCTGCCGGTCGGGACCAGCATCCTGCGCAAGCGGCGGCTGTGGTCTGGGTGGGAATGGTCCCTGCTGATGGTGATGGGAACCCGTGCCGGTAAGTCCTCGTGCGAGGTCGTCCCGCGGATCCTGCGGGCGACCGGCCTACCGGTCGTGACGACCAGCAACAAACCGGACGTGTACTACGACACCCGCGCCGGCCGGGAAGCGGGCGGCACGATCTGGTGTCTTGACCTGCAGAACATCACCGGGCAAGCCGGGAGTCAGGGCGAGGACCCGCAGTGGTACTGGAACATGCTCGACTTCGTCGACGGGGTCGAGCGCGCGGACGAGTTGGTGGACATCCTCTCGGCCGCGGTCACCCCGGGCAACGCCCGTACGGACGCCTACTTCACCTCGGCGTCGCGGGCGTTGCTGTCCGGGCTGCTGCTGGCGGCCGCGGTCGGTGAACAGCCCATCACGCAGGTGTATGAGTGGCTGTCCGACCCGAACCAGCGAATGGATCATGCCGACCCGCTGGCCCTGCTGGAACGTCACGGGTACTCCCAGGTGGCCACCGATCTTCGCGAGAAGATGAACCTCACCGAGAAGCAGCGTGACGGTGTGTACGGCGGTGCCCGTGAATGGGTGTCATTCATGCGATCCCCCGCCGTGGTGCGGTGGATCGCACCGTCCGGTGAGGGCGAGACACGGCGCCGGTTCACGGCCGAGCAGTTCGTCACCTCGACCGACACGCTCTACCTGTTGTCGAAAGGCCGGGGCGGAGCCGCCGGCCGTGCCGTGGTGGCTGCGCTGACCAGGTCGGTGATGATCGCCGGCGAACAGCTCGCCTCCCGGCAAGGTGGGCGGGTGGCGAACCCGATCGTGTTCGAGCTCGACGAGGCCGCGAACGTGTGCCGCATCCCCGAGCTGCCCGACCTGTTCACCTACTACGGCGGCCTGGGACTGCTGATCTCGGTGTACCTGCAAAACCCTGCCCAAGGCGAAGAGTGCTGGGGGGAGAACGGGTGGCGACAGATGTACTCCAGCGCGAACGCGTTGTTGATCGGGCGCGGGATCCGTGATGAGAAGTTCCTGCCCGGTGTGGTGCAGATGATCGGGGACCGTCACTGGGTCGAACGCACCCGCAGCCGCGGAAAGGGCGGGTCGAGCACGAACGAGACGCACCGCCAGGAGCACATCGTGACGCTGGCCGACCTGACTGCGTTGGAGCAAGGCCGGGCGATCCTGCACGCCTCGGGTTCCCGGCCGATCCTGATCCGGCTCGACCACTGGTCAGCCACCTCCTCCACGAACGAGGCCGTGACCTCCTCGCGTGAGCTGTACCGGCCCGCGCAGGAAGCCAGTGACGTCGACGGTGCACGCCCGATGGCTTGGGCGGCGACAGCCGCCGGCGCAGGAACCGGTGCAGGAACCGGTGCAGGGTTCAAGGGGGCGGGATCGCGGTGGTGAAACGCAACCCCACCGGGGAGAACGAAGCACTCACTGCCACCTCAGGTGGGGTGTCCGGTTCGGTTGGTGGGCAACCCGATTCGGTGCCTACCGACGACGACGCGCAGGAGCCGGTGCGGCTGCGGTTCGCGTCGCTGCCGTTGTTCGTGGAGTCCTACGTCCTTCCCAACTGGCGACACCCCACCAACGGGATCGCGTGGTGCGGACGGTGGTGGGAGCACGCCGAAGCGATCACCCGCCTGTCAGCGTGCTGGGAAGCGTTCGAGGTGATGCGGCGCGAACCAGCACCGGCGCTGTCGGTGTGGTGGCGCGACCACCTGGACGTGCACATGGCCGCCCTGACCCGTGAGAGCGGACCGTTCAAACAGTGCGATGCGACCAAAGGCGCCCACCGGCAGCAGCCGATCTGGAACAACGTGCAGCCGCCGGCTGGGTTGTTCCCGGTCGATGACAACGCAGAGATCGGCGGCCGCCCCGCGGCCCAGAGGAAGGAGGCACGATGAGTGACGAGATTGGGCAGGAATTCGACCGGGTGCTGCGGACCGCCTTGATGGGGTTGGGTCAGCTGGGGGAGCGGGTCGCGCGCCGCCAAGCCGAGCGCGAACGAGCCCAAGCAGGACGGGTGCAGCAACAGCAGCAAGAGGCGCGGCAGCTGATGCGGGAGCAGGAACGCGCCCGTGAACGGTTCGGTCGGGATCAGGAGCGGCAGCTGCGGGACGCTGACCGGGTCTGGCTCGACGAACGCGATGCCGCACGGATGGTGTACCGGCCCTTCACTCAACCGGGAACGTTTGAGCGGGCCACACCGGAGCAGGCCGCCCGGGCCTGGGAGCAGGCACGTTTCTGGTCCGAGCAGGACCCATTCGCGCGCGAGTCCGAGCGGATGATCGGTGAGGCGATCCGCACGACGCACGGCCAAGAACCCGAGCAAATTCTCGCCCGGGCAACAACCAACCGAACAGCCAGCCAGCCTGCGGCGGCCCCCTCCTCCCCGGCCGCGGTAGAGGTCACCGATGACCAGGTGCACCGGGCGGTGGAGTGGGCCGAACGCGATGCTCCGCCGTACTACACACGACACAACGATGACCGTCTGCTCGGTGCCGACGGCACCCTGGATCTTGACGCCGCGACCCAACTGGTCACTGATCACCAAGAGTGGACCCGCACCGGGATACTCAGCCACGAGACAACGGTGCGTGAGTGGGCACGCCATCTCGGGCGCGCGGATCTGGATCCGCCAGCCGGGCAGCGCCCCAGCGAGGCGCAACTGCGCGAATTGGAGCAAGCCTGGGGAACGATCCCGGCACCGGTGGTGCAGTTGAGCGTGAACGAAGCACGCACGGTCGCAGCCGAGCACGCGCCGCCGTACTACCGTCGACACGTCGACGAACGCCTGAACGGGTCCGACGCAAGGGCGGAACTCCTGGCAGACATGACGGCGCTACGAGACCAGGGCGTGATCCCGTTGCGCAGCCGGCAAGAAGAGTGGGCGCGCTGGTCAGGGGAGAACCTGGAGGGCCTCGACGAGGCGGACCGGACAGCCCGCTTGGAGGAAGCATGGGCGGCCGGCGTCGACGAACGCGGAGCACTCGAACTCGAACAACTCCGCCAGGCATCTTCGACGCAGGAGATCGCCGGGGTCTCGGATAAGACCGCGACCATGGACGAACAGCTGCGCGCCGCGTATGCGCAACACCTCGACCCCGAAGTGGCTCGGGAGATCTCGCAAGAGGACTTGGCGCGGTCCTGGCAAGCCGCGAGCGTTCCCGCGACCAGCACCCCCGGCGACCAGGCCGCAGCCGAGCAGCTGCGGCGCCAGTTCGTTGCACGGTTCGGCACTGACCCCGGCCAGTGGGCCAATGAGCAACAGAGCGCGGCACCCGCCCGAGGTCGGGACTGGTTGCTCGTCGATGTGCTAGCCGACCAGGCAGCCGAGTACGGCGACCGGATCGCCGCGGCGAATGCCCGCGCCGCCGCCAGAGCCGGTGAGGTCGACGCGACCCACCTCGACCCGGAGATCGCGGCACGGGGAGAGCACCAATCGGACGTTGAACGCCGCACGGCTTACGCCGAAGAAGCAACGGCCGAAATGTGGCACAACGACGAACAACGAGCCCAAGAGCAGGGCGCGCAGGGTGAGGACGTCGCCTACGACCGCGCCGATGAATCCGACCTGAGTGCAGAAGGGGTCACACCCGACGCACGCGAGGCCGTCGTCGACTCCTCCCACGGGTTCTCCGCGCCTACAGCGACCATGGTCGCCAAAGCTGGCCGCACACCCAAGAACCGCAAAGCACGCAAGACCACGACGGCGCGTACAGCAGAGCGAAGCGCAGACCGCAGCCGGGGACGCTGAAACCTCACACGACCATCCACAGAGAAACCGGGCCCCGCAGACCAGCGGGGCCCGGTTTCTCTGTGGATGGTGTCGGCGAGCCGCCGATAATTCCGCGTACGGAGACTACGCCGGAAGATCGCACAGAAGCCCAACCACGTCATGACCGTCCGCAACGTTTGATCGTGACCGGAACTGCTCGGCGGCCCGCTTCATTTCCTCGCTCCGGCCGACTTTCTGCACCTCACCGACGTTTATCCCAATTTTAATGTCGTACAAATCATTAAGTTCTATCAATGACAAGCCCAGGTTCTCTCCGGCGAACGGCTCGGCTCTTGCCTGAAGTGACGCGTCCGGCAGGCCTGGCCAGACAAACGATCGAAACGCGCGCTCCATGTTTCTGAAGAATGCGAATCGGTATTGCGTAATACCTACATCCTTCAACATGGGAATATTGTTGTCTCCGACATACGGGTTGAGCAATTCCTGATCCGCCATTCGCATCAATCGCAGGTGATGGAGGCCCATGAAGGACGCCGCGACCGCGTCCCCGACATTGTCTAACCCGAAAACGAGACAAGCTGCAAAGAGCGCTGCCGAATCACATATGCACTCCTCTAAGACTGCAGCGTTGGTTTCAGCATCGAACCGATCAATGCCGAACATTTCAAGGACGGCCATAGAGGACATAGAGGACCCGGGGAGCTTCGGCAGGCCGTCGCGCGCGTGCCTCTGGCCGAGGCCTGGGCCAGAGGCAAGGTCCGCGCGTCTCTGCTTCTCAAGGTCCAACAGTTTGCTCTCTGTCGAGTCGGCCCCTCGAGGCATGTTGGCGAGACTCGACAACTCAACACAATATTGTTCAAAAACTTCGGCTTCGTGAACATGGGTCCGAAATATGTAATGTGCTAATTCGTGAGCCATTACAAACGCCTCCTGCGACGCAGTGTAAAAGCTGCGAATACGGAAAAGCTCCCCCTTGGCTTCGGGATTAACATCTGCTTGGCGCGCCTGTGAGTTGAGGTATTCGAACAGTGAGGCGTGAGCCACGGCGTGAGATGCTGCGAGTTGTGGTCGGCCGCATGCCAGCCCGCGCGCAGCGTATAACTTGTGAAGATACTCATGCACTTCGGCTGGTGAAGAGTCTTCGAAAAAGAGGCGGTTCAACTTGTTGAAGACCTGGCCCAAGTACTGGTCGTAAACTATATATGCGCGCCCACCCAAAGACACGGTCTCTGCGTGGGCCACTCTGCTATATATAGTTGCCAAGATCGGAGGCGTAATCTGAACTCCAAAGAGCTCGCCCACGATTTTGCCGAGCCTCTCGTATAGACCATCGTAAAGGATAGTCAATTCCGGACTGCCTCCGGAGAGGCAGTGAGGTCCTCTAGTCGCGCTCAGATATGCCGCCATGGCGTCTGGCAGAGACTCCATCTATTCGGCGCCAGCGACGCCTCGCGGGCCCTCGGATTTCTCGACAGCCTTGAGAATGGCGATAACATCCTCTCGGCTATAGGCTTCGAACTGCTTGCCGCCGATGATGACCTTCGTTGAACGCTTCTGGTCAGCTCGCGCTATCAGCCACGCCTTCAGGACAGGCAATGAAGCGGTCGAAAGAGTCAGCAGGCCGGTCACAACGAGGCCGCCGTCGAAGGCACGGCTTTGTATGGGCTCTTCCCCGGCGGAGAAGCCCAAGAGCAGAGTCTTCAACTCCTCGGACTCCGCAATTGCCACCTGTACCGCGATGTCTTGGTCCATGGACATCCCCTTATCGAGTGTGCTGATGTTGCGCTCCAACGTAGCGGTCCGTCGTGGCGGGCGTGGTCGATACACCATTGTCTGCGAGCCGCAACAGCCATCCCGGTCACCATCGGCTCACACGGCCGGAACGTAGTGACCTTGGTCGACGCACCCTGTTTCGGGCGACCGGTCCGGGTGCGGTGGCGTAAGCGACGCTGGCGTTGCCTGGAACCTTCCTGTCCCCGCACGGTGTTCGTCGAACAAGACGACCGGGTCGCGGCGCCCGCGGGCCAAGCTGACGACGCGCGCGTGCTGGTGGGCGATCGCTCAGATCCGTCGCGAACACGCCTCGATCAACGGCATCCGCCGGCAGCTCGGTACCGGGTGGCGCACCGTGTGGGAGTCGATCCGGCCACTGCTGCAAGCCGCTGCGGACGACCGGCCCGATTCGACGGAGACACGATCCTGGGCGTCGACGAACATGTCGTGGCACCACGTCAGCACCAAGCCAGTCGAGCACGGCGGCCATGGCCCGAAAGAACTCACCGGGATGGTCGACCTGACACCAGATGCCAACGGACACAAACGAACCCGACTACTCGACCTCGTCCCGGGCCGGTCCGGGAAGGTGTACGCCGACTGGCTCACCGACCGCGGCGAAGACTTTCGTGACCGAGTGCAGGTCGCGACCCTGGACCCGTTCCACGGATACAAGAACGCCATCGATGACCAACTCGACGACGCCCGCGCGGTGCTGGACGCGTTCCACGTCGTCAAACTCGCCACCCACATGGTCGATCAGGTCCGCCGCCGCGTCCAGCAAGAACTCCACGGGCACCGAGGCCGTCAGGACGACCCGTTGTACCGGATCCGGAACATCCTCCGAGCCGGGCAAGACAACCTCACCGACCGGCAACGAGCACGCCTCGCCGCGGCGTTCACCGCGCACGAAGCCCGCCTCGAGGTCGAGCTCGCCTGGCAATGCGCCCAACCCGTCCGATCCGTGTACCACCAGCCCATGCACGCGGCCGGCCCCAAGACCGCCGAACAAGTCCTGCGCACGTTCGTCACCTGCCCGATCGGCGAAGTCGCACGCTTGGGTCGCACCCTGAACCAGGGGCGCACCGAGTTCCTCGGCTACTTCGACACCGGTGGCCCGAGCAACGGCGGCACCGAAGCCATGAACGGGTCACATCGAACTGCACCGCCGTATCACCCGCGGCTTCCGCAACCGCGACAACTACCGCCTCCGCATGTTCCTCATCGGCGGCGGACTAAACCTATGACCCACGCTCAACGGCGAAGAGCCATAATAGGAGTGGTTAACGTCCGTAACCGCGGCCGGTGCTCGCGTCCAGACCGCGGCTTCCGGGTAACCCTGGGCGTTCGCCCAAGTCGAGCCCAAGGGGCGGCTTGGGCGCTGAAGGCTCCCACGCACGAATCGGATCGCGGGTCGGGAGTTCAGGTGTGAGCGAATGATCCGGATGCCCGCCCATGTCGGAGATCGGCACCAGGTGGGCTGCGACGAGTTCACTGGTGCGGGTGGCGGCGACGAGTTCACCACGGGCCCGTTGAGCATCCTCGATGGCTCGCATGGTGCGTTGCATCTGCTTCATGACCGCGTACCAACCCCGGGTGGAGTTGGTCGACGAGGCCCGCAGCGCAAGGTTGAAATGCACCAGCGCGAGGCCGGCACTACTGGTGCGTGGTTGCAGGCTGCCGTGACCGTAGCTGCGGTGCCGTGGCTGCTGTGGCTCGAAGGAGACCCGTGCGGCTTCGTCGGAGACGGTGCCGAGCTGGGAACCCGTTTCGCGGTCGGGGTGATGAATCGCCGCCAACGCGAGCAGGCTCGCGGCCGTCGCCGCGTGCGATCGCCACTGGTCGACATCGTGCGGGTCGGTCTGCCGCACATCAGATTCCCAATCGGCCAAATGACGGTTTGCCTGCTCCAACTCCGCCGGCGCATCAACAGGTTCAGGATCGGTGACGGGAGCCTCGTCCCGCCACAGCGCCAACGCTTGTGCCCTCGATTCAGGGGTCTCGTTCATCTCCCACAACGACCGGCGCAACGAGGTGAGGGTGAGGTCAGGTGCGAGTTTCGAGGCCGCGATCCGGACCGAGTCCTGATCGGCGAAACGCACGCTGTACCCGGTGACCTTCTCCCGTCCACCGGGTGCCCACCGGGGCACGATCTCCAGGTCCTGGTTCGCGAGGTTGTTCAACCATTCGGCCTCGGTCCGAGAGCCCATCGCGATGCCACGAACGACTCGCTGCAAGTGCACCCGGTCCGGGTCGATCGGACCGCGCCCGGATAGTTCTCGTTCCTCCGCGCGACGCAACTCAGCCTGGGAGTAAGCGCTGAAACCGGGCTGCCGTTCACTCTCGACGGCAGGTTGCTCGTAGGTGGGGGAGAGGAAGGCGGAGAACTCCTGCTCAAGCTCTCGCCCGATGCGGTCGGCGGCGAGCTTGGACTTGTGTTCCGACGCCCAACTGCCGTCGTTGCGAACAAGGTTCACCATGACGTGAGCGTGATCGTTGCCCTTCGCGGACAGACCGTGACGAACCGCGACCCACGACGATCCGTGACCGTTCTCGTCGACGAACCCCATGCGCTTCACGTACTCGTGAGCAAGGGTGTGCCACTGCTCGTCGGACAGCGTCTCGTGGTCGGGAGGCAGTGCCATTGACGCATGGAACATGTGCGTCCGCCCCGTCGCTTCAACGCCGTCGCGGTGCAGCTGGGCGCGGCTGATTCCACCTTGGGAAGCCCCCGCTAGGGCCAGCTGCTCCACATAGTTCTCGCGCCACGCGCCCTCGACGACGCGCCCAAGAATGGTCGCCTCCTTGAGAGACAACTCGCCCGCCCATTCGAGCTCGAGGCCGGGCGAACCAGCCACCAAGTGGGGGTTGGAGTGCTCGTTCGCCTTGCCGGTCCCGTACAGGTAGCGGGTCAGGCCCGCCGCATCCGAGCCGGACTTCAAAACGCTGATCCTCACGCCTTGCGCTCCGACTCCGGCAACTGCTCGATGACCTTCGTGATCCGATCAGCAACTCGTGACAAGTGCTCTACGGTCGCGAGCAGTTCGGCTTCGGCCTCCAACCGATCCGTCGTGTTCGCGACCCGCGCGAGCTGATTCAAGTTGTTGGAGTCGATCGCGAGCAAACGGCGCACTCCGTACAGCTCGTCATGGATCCGAGCAAGCTTCGCCGACGCGACAACACCACCCGTCGTCAACGCGCGTTCATACAACCGCGGAACCGAAATGCCCTGCGCGGCAGCCAACGCTTGCACCCGAACCCACTCCTCCTCGGAATGGCGAATGACCGTGCGGAAGTCACGGGCACCCGCGGCAGAGTTCGACCGGCGACGACCCCGGAACAACTTGGCGGGACGCGACGACGGATCAGGCGACTCAGAGCCCTGGTCGGCCACGGCGATCCCTCCCGCCAAACTCGGCGACGAGCGGCTGCGCCGCCGTCGAAAACTACCGCTTGTGCTCGTCAGTCTCTCACAAGTCGATCCGCCAGGCGAAGCCCAAGGAGCGACTTACGGCACCTAAACCTCCGACTTGCTCCCGCCGAATGCGGTAGCGCTTCAGCTAATGCCCCTGCCGGGAGCCGAAGCCCCTAGGGGGCGGTCTGATGCGGCCCTCCTGTCGGTGGCCCGACCTACCATGAGTGCATGAGTGAGATCACCACCAAGGCACAAGAACTGCTCGAAGGGCGCCTCGACAGTGTGCGAAAGCTCGAGCAAGCCCACACAGAGGTGAGCCAAGCACGCGAACGTCTGGTCGTTGCAGAACGCGCGCAGGCTGAGGCGTGGAGCGTGGCAGCTGGGGCGGGCTGGACGCCGTCGGAACTAAAGCGTCTCGGATTCCCACGACCAGCGTCACGGCGCGGTGGCCGCCCACGTGGATCCCGAACCACTGCGCCTCAACCCGCCGACGGTAATCAGTGACCAATCAGGGCATCGTCCTAAGCCCGGACGCAACTCCCCGTGTCGCCTTCATCGGAGACCAAGAACAGTGCTCCAGCCTGCAGGGAATCTTCCCAACCGAGCGTCAGTACACGACCTTCGATGGCACATTTCACCCTGCGGACTACGACGCCTTCGTATCCGTAGGTCAATCTGAGCACCCCCCGATCGCCCGGGGCGTCCTCTTCGATCAACAATCTCTGTTCCTCGGACCCGGCCCTCACGCGATCAGACAGCATTCCTCCATGCCGGCGTCCGGCACGAAACTTATGGTCGCGAGCGACCTCGACGATGAGGTAGCGGAGTTGCTGAAGCGGACAGTAGTTCCGGGAGCTAACGAGCTGTTAGCTTCCGGGATGTTGCGGGGCTGGAGACTGAACCGCATCTACCGCCCACCCTTCCTCAAATCTCTCCTGTACACGTCGGATGGTGTGGATTTGGTCATGCACGGCACTTCGCGTGGCAGCAAAGCAGAAGAGCTGTGGTTCCTTCCGCCGTTTGTGACCGATCGCAGGGCTTGGCTGCTGCTGGCTTGGCGCCGCTGGGCGGAATCCGACGAGCGCCTGCCAGGTCCCCCGCTCGGATACGAACACGAGGCGTGGATGACGCCGACTGAACTCAGTGCGTGGAACGCACTCAAGCAGGTCAAGGTCGACCGCGAGCGAACGCTGCGCGAGCTACAGGAACGTGAGGACGATGCACAGAGAGACCATGACGCTGCCCAAATCGCAGCAGTGCAAGGAGCCCGCCGGCTGCTGACCGAGGAGGGTGGCGAACTGGTATCTGCGGTCATGGATGCGCTGCAGACGCTCGGCTTCGAGGCGACCGACGCAGATGCTGCTTTGAAGCGGGGGGAGATGCGCCGCCACGACATTGAGGTCCGGTCCCCAGATGCCGAGGGGGTGATCATCGCGGAGGTGAAGGGAACCAAGAAAGGGGCCGCTACAAGCTGGTTCCAACAGATAGGCAGCCACGAGAAGCACTACATGTCCCAACACGCTGGCGACCCGCCGGCCGGGAAGTGGCTCATCGTGAACCCAGAACGCGGGAAGGCTCCTGATGCGCGCGGCACCCCCTACACCAACAACAACGCTCAGGATCTGGCCGTCTTCGCCCAGGACGGGGGCCTCGTCGTCCCAACGAAGAGCCTGTTCTCGTTGATGCGTGACGTTCAGCTCGACGAGCTCGACGCCGCAGCCGCACGACGGCTACTTCTAGAGACGACTGGGCGCTTGGATTACCCCTCGCCAAACACGGACGATGCTGGCTGACACTTACGGCGAGCAGCCGTGCAGCAGACCGGACGGACCACGCTCATAGAGGCAACTCAACCTCATCGGCGCCAGCCAACGGCTGCCGAGGTGCAGTGGAGGTTGTGGCGGTTGCGTAGGCGCCGCGGCCGGCGATCGCGTCGTAGAGCACGCTGCGGGAGCATCCAAACTCACGGGCGATCTTCGCTTTCGGGACGCCGGCCGCCGCGGCGCGTCGCGCGTGCAGCACCTGGTCGTTGGTGAGGAGGCGGGCACGTCCCTTGTATGCGCCGCGCTTCTTCGCCAGTTCGATGCCTTCGCGTTGTCGCTCTCGGATCAACGACCGCTCAAGCTCGGCGACGGCCCCGATGAGCTGTCGTTGGAATGTGGCGAATGGGTCGTTCGAGCTCACCGCGAAGGTAAGACGTTCCTTGACGAACTCGACGGCCACGCCGGCGCTGGTGAGTTCGTCGACCAACTGCTCAAGGTCCACGAGCGATCGAGCGAGCCGGAGTTGGTCTTCGAACGCTATCGGGGCTGATCTGACCGAGGGCGCTGTGCCGCCTGCGACGGTTGTAGACCGTGTCGATCCAGGTACTGACTCCGGTGATGGCTTCGGCCCGGGTCGCGAACGAATACCTGTGGGACCATCCCCCTGCTGACGGGGCCGGGCGCGCGTCCCTGCACCTCTGGGGGTGCAGGGACGCACCCCTTTCGAAAGGCGAGCCTTCTACGCCGCGCGATAGCTGGTGGATGGGAGATCGGAATCTGGCGTGGGCCCAAGGGACCCTCGGAATCCTGCCCTCAATGCGCCAGCCACTGAGCGTGTTGCATGAACTCGCTCACGCCGCAGCGCCGCGACTTACGAACGCCCCTTCAGGCACATCCCGTCGGTTGCCCTACCTGGAACTGCACAATCACGACGCGGAGTGGGCTAGCTGCCGCCCCGGTTCAGCGACAGCACCCAGCATGTGCAGCTGGAACCGGGCGAACGAGTCCTCGACGATCGCGCCGTCGAAGATCAAGCGTTCCTTGACGAACTCCACCCGCGCGCCGCGCTGCATCAGCTCGTCGACAAGCTGCGCCAGGCCGATCAGAGACCGCGCCATCCGGGCCCATCGAAGCCACCCGGATCGTGTCGGCGGCGCGCACGTTCCGCAGCATCGCCTCCAGGCCCTTGCGGTCGGTCCGATCGCCGCCGCTGGTCTTATCGGTGAGCAGCCGCTCAACCTCACCTCTCCTGGAGACCAAGGCGATGACCCGGTCAGCGCCCGGACCGCCACCCAGTTGCAGGCTGCCCACCAACCACACGTCGGGGGCAGCCTGCAATCGAATCAGGAGATCTCGCCATAACGTTCGTAGTACCGCTCCTCAGCCCACCGCTTGAAGTCGGACACGATGTCGGTGCCCTTGCCGTGAGCATCTTCGACAACCCGGATGATCGTCTCGTAGCCTCGTCGGAGCTGCGGGTCCCTCTGCAGTCTGTCTTTGGGCGTCTTTAACAACTTGCCCTTGGGCGTTCGAACAGCTCGCTCCATCTGGACGTGCGTCAGAAGTTCGGTCTCGTATAGGCGAGTGGCGTTGAGGAGGAGGTTGCGCGTCCCCCAGTCCTTGGGAACGAGCACCAGCGGCTCGCCGTCCGCGGTCGGTAGATCCAGCGATTTCTGGACCCAGCTCAACGACGCCGGGTCCCACACTTGCCGCGCAAACGACCCGACCCCCGTTCCGCCGGCTAGCTGAGGGAAGTGGTCAACACAGTGCCTCGTGAAGTCGGCGAGTGCCTCGAAGATGATGCGCGTCGTGAGATCGCTCGTGATGTCGTTGTCGATTCCCGGAACAAACATCGGGATGTCCTCGATCTGGTGCAGGACACCAACCTGAACGAGCACGGCGGCGTCACCGTCGAGAGTGTCCCAAATGTCCTGACCAACTCCGTCAGCGCCACCGTGGCCGTTGAAACCACGCGAGGACATACCGAGGCGGGTCTCCCGTGGTTCCTCGAAGTGTTGGAGAAGATCCAGGCCCCGCGCACGGTGGGACGGACTGCTCGACACGACTGCGCTGGTGATCTCGTCGAAGTAACTCGACGTACAGGTGTTAGCCGCGCGTGCGAACGCGGCTGGGCCAAGGCCCATGCGGATTTTGAACGGATCGACGAACATCCGATTGTCGTCATCGATGTCGACGTTCAAGAACGGAACGTCGGCAGTGATCCCGTAGTACTGCGTGACAGTGCGCAAGGCGATCTGCCTCCCTCGTTTGAGTAGCGAGGTAGGGGGTCGTACGCTGTCGTTGTCTACTCGGCCGCGTGCGGCCCACACCGAGGCGGGCACCCATGGTGCCCGCCTCGACCTCATTTTTGGGTCGTTGTTCGATTCGCTGACGACTCCCCGGCCCGCGGTGCGACCGCGATACCTGAATGCCGCCTGTGTACAGGATACCACACCACGATCAAAACTACTGCGGTGTCACTCACTCACCGTGCCCACTGCTACAGTAGTAGTGTAAACAACTCCGGTGAAGGTGGCGCTATGACGGTCGAAGAGAACGGCTTCCTCGAGTATCTGCAGCTTCAGGGATCGGATCCTGATCTGGTTACGAAGTCCGACTTGCTCAACGAGGTGCGGCAAGTCGGGTACAGAATTGGTGAGCGACAGCTGTCCTTCTACGTCACAGAGGGGATACTTCCGAAGTCGATTCGAGTGGGCTCGCGTGCGGGGGCATACCCGCGGGTTGTCGTAGATCTGTTGAAGTGGGTGCTTCGCGCCCGGGAAGGCGGTCTCACCGTTGACGCGATTCGAGAGCTACTGCCCGTGTGGAAACTGCTCACGCGTGCTCGCCGCGAGCGGCGCCTCGACTTGGGCGAACTCGAGTACGTCGCGCGCCAGCGGGTCCTTTCCACCGAGGGATCGACGGCGATGCCGGTCGTCGTTTCGGATGTGCTGATGACCTGTCCAGAGTGCCACGGCTGCACGCCGGCCGACATCGTCGTCGTCATGAAGGACGGCGAGGAGAAGAACCTCGATGACATCAATACAACGCTCGGCTTCGCCATCGCTCGACAGGTCGAGGTGGAAACGCCCGGCAAGGACACCCCCGAGGTTCGAAGCGTCTGGCTGGCCCGAACGCGCATTACATTGGCCACTGGCGTTGATCAAGACCTGAGAACTGACCCCACGACAGTGATTCTCGGAGTGAGGCCCAACGAGGAGTTGCCGGCTGACTCCAGAGCGCTGAGCACCGTAGGATCTCGCGCCATCAACGTCGAAGATCCCCAGGTCAGCCACCTCGGCGCCCCCTGAGACCCGCGGTGCGCCTGACTCGACCGCCGTGACTGCCCCTGCGACTCGTGAGCGCAACGGCTGTCACACACAGAACTATTACATGGGATAATGCATGGAATCGCATGTAATAGGTGTACGGTGACCGACATGTCCACGCCGTCCCACTCGTCCCACCCGGGCACCGGCGAGAGTTCGACGGGGGTGGTGCGAGCATCCTCAGCGGCGACCGATGCGGTGCAGTTACTCGATGAGGTGCCGCTCACCGAGGCCGAGGCCGAGTACGTCGAGGCCGCCCGGGCGGCGAACACGCTGCGCGGGTACCGCTCGGACTGGACCGAATTCACCACCTGGTGCACCCAGCACGGGCGAGACCCGCTGCCCGCGGCCGCGTCGACGATCACCGGATACCTGTCCGACCTGGCCAAGGCCGGCGCGAAGGTCGGCACGATGAGCCGACGCCTGTCCGCACTGAAGTTCGTCCACCAGTTGCAGGACCTGCCCGACCCCACGGCGAACGCCCGGGTGGTCGCGGTCTGGGAAGGGATCCGCCGCACCCACGGCGCACCACCCGACCAAGCCGCCCCTCTCATGCCGCCCGAGTTGTTCGACGTCTTCGCCGCCTGCCCCACCACCAAGACCTGGAAGACCAAGAACCGGGCTCCCGAACCGGACCTGGCCGGGCACCGCGACAAGGCGCTGTTGTTGGTGGGGTTCGTCGGCGCCCTGCGCCGTAGCGAACTCGCGAGCATCCAGGTCGAGCACGTCGACGAGCACCCCAACGGTCTTGTCCTGTCCCTGTCCCGGTCCAAGACCAACCAGCACGGCACCGAAGCCGAACTCGTGGTCCTCCCCCGCTCCGGCAACCCCGACCGCTGCCCCGTCACCGCACTGCGCGCCTGGTTGGATCTGTCCGACATCAACGCCGGGCCGGTGTTCCAAGGTGTGACTAAAGGCAACAAGCCCACCGGCCGAGCCCTTAACCCCGGTTCGATCAATGCGCTGGTGCAGCACGCGATCGCCCGCGCCGGAATCGACCCACTCCCCTACTCCGCGCACTCCCTCCGCGCAGGGTTCATTACCTACGCCCACCTTCGAGGAGCCACCGACCGCGCGATCGCCCACCAGTCCCGGCACCGCTCCCTCGCCACCCTCGGCGGCTACGTCCGCATCCACAACGCTTGGACCGACAACGCCGCCACCAGCCTCGGCCTGTGATCGAGCTACACGCGCCACGAGCGCGCAGCTCGCGGCCGAACAGCACGAATTCACATACCATCAAGGCATGTCTACGGTGCCACCAGAACCCGACGACCAGGGAGCCTCGCAGATCGTGGAACCTGAGGGTCCGCCCACCGGCGTTGTGATCAAGCACAGTGCAGAAGATGACGACAATATGGTGGTCGTGGATGGCCAGTAGCGACAACCCGGGGCCTGCCTCTAAACCTCCCCCTCCACCGACCGAGTCGGTATTGAAGAAGTGGGCGAGCAAGCAGAAGCCACCGCGACCTACCCAGCCCCCGCCAAAGCGGTGACGCCCCCCAGCCAACCCGCGGCCGCGCCGCAGGGAGCCTCCGAGGGCAACGTGGAACAGGGCGTCGGTAGCGAACTGATCGAGCTCCTGACTGCCCAACTGACTCTCGAGGTCGAACGTCTTGATCGGCACCTTGGGCGACTGGCGACCTTTCAAACAGCCGTTCCTTTCACGATCACAGTGCTGGGCGCAGCGGCCGCAATCGGTAGATACGCCGCGCCGACGGCCCCCACCCCGTCAACCGCACCTTGTCCTTGGATCCTTCTCGTGGCCGCCCTGATCTCGCTGATCACCAGCTTCGCAATCTCTCTACGTGCCATCGACAAGTCGGGCGTGGCTGGCATGTCCAGCGAGCAGCTGAAGAAGTGGTTCCCCGACCACTGGACGACACCTTCTGTCGAGCTTCGCCGATACCGTTGTGAAAGCATCCTCAACGCGATCGTGGCTCAGGAAGGGGTCGCAGATCGGCTTCGCTCAGCGTGGAGATGGGCTGCTGGGGCCCACTTTCTCGGATCCGTTCTCTCAGTGGTGGGACTCCTAATTTTGTTGACCTCGTAACCGTCAGCGGCGCACCCGTTCAACGACATGACGACCTGTCGGGCCACGCGAACAAGTGTTCGCCAAATGGTCGAGTTGTTCGGCGGGTCCAGCCTCCGACGCGGCGGGAGCGGTGGGAGACTGTCGGGGTGACCACGCCGCTGACCCAGGAAGCCGATACGGGAGCGGCTAGGAAGGCTCGTGGGGCGTTCTTCACGCCTCGCGTTCTGTGTGACTGGGTCTCGCAGTGGGCGATCCGTTCCGTCGATGATGTCGTGCTCGAGCCGTCGTGTGGTGATGCCGAGTTCTTGCTGTCGGCGGGCCGGCGCTTGTCGGCCCTTGGAGGTTCGGGGGCACAGTTGCGTGGTGCCGAACTTCATCCCGCGTCGGCATGGGCCGCGGCGCACCGGCTGGAAGAGGCTGGGTTCGCAGCGGATATTCACGTTGGTGACTTCTTCGACTTGACGCCCACTCGGGACGTGTCTGCGGTTGTGGGTAACCCGCCCTACGTCCGCTATCAAGGCCATAGCGGTGAAGACCGGGTCAAGTCGCGTCGAGCGGCACTGTCTGCTGGTGTTCGGCTGACTGCTTTGGCGTCGTCCTGGGCGGCGTTCACGGTGCACTCCGCAGAGTTCCTGGCACCGGGCGGTCGGCTGGGCCTGGTTGTGCCGGCCGAGTTGCTGTCGACGAACTACGCCGCTGCTGTACGGCGGTACCTGCTGGAGAAGTTTTCTTCCGTCACGTTGGTGATGTTCGAGGAGCGGGTGTTCCCCGGGGTGGAGGTGGAGGCCGTGCTGCTCCTGGCGGACGGTTTCGGCCTGGGCCCAACGGATCACTTCACGGTCACTCAGGTGCGTGACGCAGCCGCCCTCGCCGGCGGTGGCGTTCAGAGCACGTGGGCCCCGGCGTCTTTGGACGAGAAGTGGACGCCTTCCCTGATTGCCGCGGACGCGCTCAGCACCTACCGGCGTGTGGTGTCGGATGCGCACTGGTCCCAGTTGTCTGACTGGGGTGAGACTTCGCTGGGTGCGGTCACCGGGCACAACAAGTGGTTCACCATGACCGCCGTTCAAGCGGCCGAGCTGGCCTTGGGTCGTGGTGACTTGGTCCGCATCTCTCCCACAGGGTCGCGGCACCTGCGGGGGCTCGAACTCACTGCGGCCGCCTTGAATGAACTCGATGCTGCCGGTCAGGGAACGTGGCTGTTCCGACCGCCAACGGATCCGTCGCCCGCAGCGTCGCGACGCATCAGCGCCGGCGAGGAGGACGGTGTCGACCAGCGGTACAAGTGCCGGGTCCGCAAGCCGTGGTGGCGTGTTCCGGTCCTCGCGCCCCCGGACCTCTTCTTGACGTACATGAACGCTGACACTCCACGCTTGGTCAGCAATAGCGCGCGTGTCCTGCACCTGAACTCCATCCACGGGATCTACGTCCGCAAGGGCCAGAAAGAACTGGCGCGAGAGCTGCTGCCCTTGGCGGCCATCAACTCCGTCACCATGCTTGCCGCCGAGACGGTCGGCCGCGCCTACGGTGGCGGCATGCTTAAGATCGAGCCTCGCGAGGCCGACTTGCTGCCGGTGCCAGCACCTGAGTTGCTGCGCGCCGCAGCCGATGAGCTCCGCGCGGTCAAACCGACATTGGGTCAGGCGCTACGGGGTGGCGATCTATTGGCCGTTGCCAAGCGCGTCGACGACATCCTGCTCGTTCAGCACCTGGGGCTGAAACGAGCCGACCTGGCACGGATCCGAGCGGCCCATGCCACGCTCAGCGACCGGCGCAAGGCGAGGTCGAAGGGATGACACGCGTTGACGACACTCTCGCTGCAGCGTTGAAGGGTCTTCCCCCTAAGCCTGCTGATGACGCCGGCCAGGCGGAGAAGAAACGGTACTCCGAGCTGATGTCGGCCGCCGTGGCGCAGGCGTTCGCCGCCGAGCTGCGGGCTCGGGGGATGGTGGAGGCTCGCCCGTCGCCGCCAGGAGTATCCGGAGCCAGCGGAGCTGAACGTCGCCTAGCTGGCGGACTTGGCGCCAAAAAGGTCGACGTGTCGTGGGCCACCGAAGAATCCGGGTTGATCGCCGCGATCACGGTCAAGACGATCAACTTCCGCGACAACAAATCCAGGTCCTTCCAGAAGAACCTCACCAACCGCCGAGCGGACCTGCTCAACGAAGCAGTCACGCTGCATCGCCGCTTCCCCTACGCCGTGCTCGGCGGGTTCTTCTTCATTGACGCCGACGCCGCGAACGACGGCACGACCCGCCGACAGTCGACCTTCCTGAACGCCTTCCCCCGGTTCCGGCTGTTCACCGGCCGAACCGACCCAGCAGGCCGCGACGAACAGTACGAACGCCTCTACCTCGTCCTCGTCAGCGCCAACCCGTTCAAACCCACTTGGCGCTGCTTTCACATGACCGACTCCAACAACGAAGTCACCCTCGACGACGCACTCACCGCCATGGTCGACCTCATCGTCGAACGCAACTTCGACACCTACGAAACCGACGGCAACGGCGGCGTACAGAAACTGGGATAATCCCCACGGGCCGGAGCATCGCATCCTTCAGCCCGCGTCCCACCAGGATCCGGCTGGGGTGTACCCCATCCGCGCTAGTCCGAGGAGGGAGGCCAGACTCTTGGGGGAGGTGACCCGTCGCCCCATGGCCCAATAGGCCATCCCTCGTTGAACTGCGCGTCGGAGAAGTCGACCTGGCAACCCTCGTTGAACTCCGCGCGGAAGAAGTTGACCTGGCAACCCTTGTTGAACTTCGCGGCGGAGAAGCGGACCTGGCAGCCCTCGTTGAATCTCACGTAGAAGAAGTCGACCTGGCAACCCTCGTTGAATCTCACGAAGAAGAAGTCGACCTGGCAACCCTCGTTGAACTCCGCGCCGGAGAAGTCGACCTGGCAACCCTCGTTGAACTTCGCGCCGGAGAAGTCGACCTGGCAACCCTCGTTGAACTCCGCGCCGGAGAAGCGGACCTGGCAGCCCTCGTTGAACTCCGCGCCGGAGAAGCGGACCTGGCAGCTTTCGTTGAACTTCGCGCTGGGGAAGCGGACCTGGCAACCCTCGTTGAACTCCGCGCCGAGGAAGTCGACCTGGCAACCCTCGTTGAACTCCGCGCCGAGGAAGTCGACCTGGCAACCCTCGTTGAACTCCGCGCCGGAGAAGTTGACCCGGCAGCCCTCGTTGAACCTCGCGCCGGAGAACGAGTGAGATCCTGTGAAGTGCGCCTCGGTGAAGTCGAAGGCTTTGTCCGACCATGAGGTGATGGCACCCTCTTGCAGGTGTTGGGTGATGACTCGGGTGATTGTTTCGCGCACTCGGGTGTCGGCAACAGCATCCTCGCTCTCGGAGGTGTGCCGCGGAGTGCGGATGTAAGCGCAGAGCACGTCAATACAGACCTGCGCCTCCCGGTGGTTGTCCAGAGTGATCCAGTCGTCGGCCAGGGCGGCCATGGCGTAAACGCCGGCGAGACGAACGGGCGCCGCGTCATCACCGAGCTGGGCGGCGATCGCGGTGTAACGGTCGCGCAGCCGGTCGATCTCTTCTCGCCCGGCTCGCTTTTGGTCCAGTGCGTAGGCGTCGGCCGCGATCTGCGCGGTTCGTGCGGTGAGCTCGACAGTCTTCTCGGTGGAGCGTTGGCGTCGGATGCCGACCACGATCGCGGCGGCTCCACCGACGAGCGCGGCGACGGGAACGGCGGTCCGGCTGAGTTCGTACAGTCCTGGATGGGTCTTCGCTGACCAAGGCCACCGCCGGGCCGTGTCGATCACCGCGAAGCCGTAGAAAGCCAGGGCGAACACCGCCAGGACCAGGAAGATCGCCCCCGCGATTTGAACCCAGAGACGATCCCACAGCCGAACCTTCGCGCCGCTTGGCTCAGTGGCATCAGACATGACGGTCAGTCTGCCGGGTGAGTCGCGACTGTGAACCGCCGTTGCCGATCTTGGTGATGCGGGTCTCGGGAGGCGCGGAGAACAGGGACCACAAGCGACTCGCGGTGTACCCCATACGCAGTGACAACCAGTCAGTTGTAGAGCCAAGGGCGACTGGATCCGCCGTGGTGACCCGTTGTGCCTGATCGGGGACTCCGGCACCGGCAAGTCCCACCTGCTCATCGCCCTGGGGACCGCGGCCGCCGAGCAGGGCTACCGGGTGCGGTACACGTTGGCCACCAAGCTCGTGAACGAGTTGGTGGAGGCCGCCGACGACAAGCAGCTCGCCAAGACCATCGCCCGCTACGGCCGCGTTGACCTGCTGATGATCGACGAGCTGGGCTACATGGAACTCGACCGCCGCGGTGCCGAGCTCCTCTTCCAGGTCCTGACCGAACGTGAGGAGAAGAAGTCGATCGCGATCGCGTCCAACCAGTCGTTCTCCGGGTGGACCGACACCTTCACCGACCCCCGCCTGTGCGCCGCGATCGTGGACCGCCTCACCTACAACGGCACCATCATCGAAACCGGCACCCACTCCTACCGCCTCGCCCACAGCCGCGCCCACGCGACTGGTTGACCACCTCCGCTATCATCTGATCATGCACTCAGATGAGAAGTTTGTTGGCTTGGATGGATGCTCAATTCAGTGCCTCCATCCAGAGAAGGTCCAGCTAGTGCTGGACGCAGCGCTGCCGGCGGACGATCTGGCGCGAGCGGCGAGCATGTTCAAGCTTCTCGGCGACCTGACGCGGTCGCGGCTGTTGTTCGCGCTTCTCGAGGCCGGTGAGCTGTGCGTGTGTGATCTGGCGGCGGCGACCGGCACGCAGGAGGCGACCGTGTCGCAGTCGCTGCGGATGCTGCGCGCCTCAGGTGTGGTCACTGGTCGCAGGCAGGGGCGGCTGGTCTTCTATCGGCTCGCGGACGCTCATGTGCGGATGCTGCTCGACCTGACCCGGGAGCACATCGCCCACGACGCAACTGGTGTTACCGACGGAGTTGCAACGGCAACCGAGGTGATCCGATGAGTGGCGGGCACAGTCACGGAAGCGCGGGCGGTGCGCACCGGTGGCGGCTGCGGTTGGCGTTCATCCTCGTCGCCGGCTACTTCGTCGTCGAGCTCGTCGCGGGTCTGTTGTCCGGGTCGCTGGCGTTGCTCTCCGATGCCGGGCACATGGCCGCCGATGTGGTCGCTCTGGGTGCGGCGTTGGTCGCCACTCGGATCGCGACGCGCCCGGACAGCACCGGTCGTCGCACGTTCGGGTCCTACCGCGCCGAGGTCTTCGCCTCCGGCCTCGCGGTGTTGCTGATGCTCGGGGTCTCGGTCTACATCGCGGTGGAGGCCATCGGCCGCATCGGCGACACGGCTGAGATCGCCTCCGGGCCGATGCTGATCGTCGGCGGCATCGGACTGCTGATCAACGTCATCGCCCTGTTGCTGCTGCGCGGAGGAGCAAGCGACAGCCTCAACGTCAAGGGCGCCTACCTCGAGGTCGTCGCGGACACCGTCGGATCCGTCGGTGTCATCGTCGCCGGAGTCATGGTGAGCGCGACCGGCAATGCGTGGTGGGACACCGGGATCGCGTTGGCCATCGCCATCTTCGTTGCCGTCCGTGCCGTCATCCTGGGCCGCGAGGTCCTCACCGTCCTGGGCCAGCACGCGCCGGCGGACATGGCACCGGACGACGTCGAGCAAGCACTGTCGGGCGTCCCGGGTGTCAGCAACGTGCACGACCTGCACGTGTGGACCCTGACCTCCGGGATGAACGTCGCCACCGCGCACCTGATGACCGATGAGGGCGCCGACGCGCACGCCGTCCTGGACAGTGCCCGCACCGTGATGCGCACCGACTTCGGCGTCGAGCACGCCACCCTCCAGGTCGAACCCAACACCCACACCGGATGCAAGGAGGTCACCTGGTGACCGCCTGGACGACCCTCGCCACCCCAGCCCGACGAGCGACCCTGATGCGCCGAGCCCAGCTGCTGGCCGCCGCGTCCGTCGCTTACAACACGGTTGAGGCCGTCATCGCCATCACCGCCGGGAGCATTGCCGGCTCCTCCGCGCTCGTCGGGTTCGGCCTGGACTCCCTCGTAGAGGTGTCCTCCGGTTTGGTGATCCTGTGGCAGTTCCGCCACCGGATGCCCGAAAGTCGGGAACGCACCTCGCAACGCCTCATCGCCATCTCGTTCTTCGCCCTCGCCGCCTACCTCACCGTTGAGGCCGGGCACGCCCTGATCAGCGGAGCCCAACCGGACAGCAGCCCCATCGGCATCGGCCTGGCCCTCGCCTCGCTGGCGGTGATGCCGTTCCTGAGCCTGTGGCAGCGCCGCACCGGCAAAGAGCTCGGCTCCGGCGCCGTCGAAGGGGACGGCACCCAAACCCTGCTGTGCACCTACCTGTCCGCGGTGCTGCTCGTCGGGCTGGTTCTCAACGCCACTCTCGGCTGGTTCTGGGCCGACCCAGTGGCCGCTCTCATCATTGCCGCCGTCGCCGCCCGCGAGGGCTGGGAGAACTGGCAAGGCGACGACTGCTGCACCCCGGCCGCCCTCTCCGCCGTCGCGGCCGGGACAGCCACAGTGGCCTCTCCCACGGATTGCGCGGCAGACGACTGCTGCACCCCAACAACAACCGACGTCGACCAAGAACTGGCAGATCAGGCTGCACCCATCCCGGTGACACCCATCCCGGTGACACGCACCCGGGGCGAGGACCGCTCGTGAGCCGCCGCATGCCCACCCAGATCCGGGCGGCGTTCGACGCGGAACTGCGGGCAGCGCACACGTCGGCGACCAGCGAGCAACGGTGGGCCGCACTGGAACGGGCACATATCCTCTCCCAGCCGTGGGCCTGGCCGCACACCCGCGCGCACGCCGTCATGCTGCGAGTCGCGTGGAGCGAGCACGACCGCCGCGAAGCCGCCGGTCAGGTCCTTCGGCTTCTCGTCGCCGCACCGGGATCCGTGCTGGGCCGCTACCCCGAAGGCAACACCGGCCGTGCCACCGTCCCGCTGACGAAGCGGATGCCTGTCCCGCAAGACCTCGCCGAACTCCTCGCCCACCGCTGACGCGACCCCCATCTCTCGACCGGCCGCGGAACCAGGCCGGGCTGCGGCCCGTTCGCCACAGCAAGCCCCCGCCCCTTCCCTTACACTGCCTTGGAGCTGACCTCCTGTGAAACCCGTGAAACGCAACGCCATCGTCTCCGGCGTCGTCATCGCCCTCTTCGTGGCCTTCATCGCCGGCGCCTTCGCGTTGGCCCCCAAGAAGGCCGACCCCGCCGACGCCGCGGCCGGTACCGGGGCGGGGACGGGCAAGCTCATCCGCGACGACAGCCACCGTCTCGGGGCCGCCGGAACGGGCAAGGTCGTGCTAGTCGAGTTCCTGGACTTCGAGTGCGAGTCCTGCCGTGCGGCGTACCCGGTCGTGGAGGAGCTGCGCACCGCGTACGCCGGCAAGGTCGACTTCGTCGTGCGCTACTTCCCGATCCCCAGCCACACGAACGCGATCAACTCCGCTCTCGCCGTCGAAGCCGCGGCCCAGCAGGGCAAGTTCGAGGACATGTACAAGCGCATGTACGACACCCAAGCCACGTGGGGTGAGCAGCAGGACTCCAAGGCGTCCGTGTTCCGGGGCTTCGCCCAGGAGCTGGGTCTGGACATGGCGGTCTACGACAAGGCCGTCGCGGCCAAGGCCACGAGGGAGCGGGTGGAGCGGGACCGGCAGGACGGCCTGGACCTGGGTGTGGAGGGGACCCCCACCTTCTTCCTCAACGGCAAGAAGCTTCAGCCGTCCTCGGTCCAAGACTTCCGCGACCAGATCGACGCCGCCGTCAATGGCTGAACCGGCACCCACCCGACCGGCAACTCCGCCACTAGCCCAACCTGCCGGAGTTGTGGGTCGGGGTACCGCATTGTCGTTGACACTCGCCGGACTGACCGGTGTGATCGCAGCGGCCGTGCTGCTCGTCGAGAAGTTCGCCCTGCTCACGGACCCGACCTACGTCCCCTCGTGCAGCATCAACCCGGTGCTGTCCTGCGGGTCAGTCATGAACACCGACCAGGCTGCTGCGTTCGGGTTCCCCAATCCCATTCTCGGCGTTGCCGGCTTCACAGCCTTGCTCACCATTGGCGTGGTCCTGCTGACCCGGGCGACGTTCCCGGGGTGGTTCTGGTGGGGCATCCAGGCCGGCACCACGTTCGGGGTCGTGTTCGTGCACTGGCTGATCTTCCAGAGTTTGTACAGAATCGGAGCGCTGTGCCCCTACTGCATGATCGTCTGGGTCGCGGCCATCACCGCGTTCGTGACCGCCACCGCCCAGAACGTGAGAACCGGACAGATCCCGCTGCCATCGAGGCTGCGCGCGATCGCGTCCTACGGTCCCAGCGTGATCACCGTGTGGCTGGTGGCCATCGCCGCTCTCATCGCCGTCCGGTTCTGGGACTACTGGTCGACTCTGGTTACCTGACCACGGCCGCCTTCCAGCCAGTGGCGTGTTCCGCCCGCTTCGGCGTCGCGTCAGGCGGACCGGGGGGCGTACATGATGACGGCGACACCCACCAGGCAAATGATCGCGCCGGTGATGTCATAGCGGTCGGGTGTGAACCCGTCCGCGACCATGCCCCACGCCAGGGATCCGGCGACGAACACGCCACCGGCGACGCCATCCCTCTTTGCGCCAGCTACGGCCTGCCTTCCCACAAGGACCTTGCGTGACTAGCTCCACAATCGACTTGACCCCTGCCCGTGTCGAAGCGCTCACCCGTCGGGGGCTGCGCTTGGCGCAGTTCACGGTCGCCTACAACGTCATCGAAGGAATCCTTGCCGTCACCGTCGGCCTCATGGCCGGATTGGTCTCCCTCGTCGGGTTCGGCCTCGACAGTGGAATCGAGTCCGCAGCCGCAGTCCTCGTCGGTCTGCGCCTCGCGTCGCGCTTGCGCCACGGCGACGTCGACGAGGCCAAGGAACGCCGAACCCTCAAAGCCGTGGCGGTCACGTTCTACGTGCTGGCCGCGTACGTCACCTTTGAGGGGGTCCGAAGCCTGCTCGGTGGTGAGGCCCCAGAGACCTCATGGATCGGCATCGGGCTGCTCATCGCGTCCGTCATCATCATGCCGGTCCTGGCGCGCGAGAAGACGAAGGTCGCCGCGCAGCTTGGCGGGGACCGGCTCATCCTTGCGGACGCTGCCGAGACCCGGATTTGCGTCCTTCTCAGCATCTCAACCCTCCTCGGGGTGGGTCTCTATGCGCTGACCGGCGCCGCATGGCTCGACCCCCTCGCCGGATTCGTCATCGCAGCCTTCGCGATCCACGAGGGTCGCGAGGCATGGGAGGGCGAGCTCGTGGAAGACGACGACTGAACCTCCAACAACTTCTCACGGCCTCGGACCGCGCATCCACGCACCACAAGTGGGGCCAGATCAGACCGTCATCGTGGGGCCAGTTCTACTTGACACACTCAAATGAGGAGGGGCGTGGGATGGGGACGTTCATGGAGAAGGTTTGGGCTGTCGAGCATGCCGGTTTCACACCTATGGTGGAGCGCATGGGGCAGGCACAGCAGGACCGGTTGACGCTGGCGCACGCGCTGGTTGGGCAGGCGATGGTCGAAACGGGGCGTCGGTCGTCGAGCTTCGCGGCCTCGAACGCTGCGCTGCGGTGCGTCGAGATCCGCAACCGGCTTGAAGAATACGGTGCCGAACCAGACCAGGACCTGGGCGCGGGAATCGAAGGACTGACGGCGATAGAACTCTCGCCGGACGGCACTGCATCGTCCACCCCTGGTGACTTGCTCGATCGGGCATTGACGGTGCTGGAAGAAATCCCGGCTGCGGAGGTTCCGGTTGGCCTTGATGGGGTGTGGGGCATGATCGCCGGCACGATCGCTGTTCTTAATGACGCGGAAACGGCGAATCGTGGCAACCACAGCTGATGAGCTCCTGACGCAGGCCCGCCAGGAGCTGCGACTCGCGGCCCGGTCGCTGCCTACCCGTGGTCCTCTATCGGGACGGCCCGCGGCCGTCAGGGATGCGGCAGTATCCGTCGTCGCGGCATGGCCACAGCTGGCGCAAGCGCAGCAGTACGCGCTCGGCGTGCTCACCAAGCCAGTCGGTCAGGAACGGCACCTCGACAGAGCTGGGCCGGTGATGGACCGGCTGGCAAAGATCGCAGCATGGGAGCCGATCGAGGTCGAACCCGAACCGCGTCTGATCCGAGCAGCCGAGTTCACCCGCGCAGCCGGCGACGCGCTCCAACTCACCTCCCCACCTGCCGGCTATTCCTATGAGCGTGGCGGGTCGATCGATTCGGTCCTGTCATCTGTCGATGGGATCGCTCAGATCACCACCGCTTACCTGGAGCAGGCTCAACGCAACGACGCGGCAGCACCCATCCCAGGCCGGACCGCCGGCCTCTTCTTGGAACTGTCGGCTGCGGCTCACGGTGCCCTGGAGATCGAGGACCCGACCCGGCGCGTGAGCCCGACCGGATCGGTTCCGATCATCGCGACGACGGACGTCGGCTTAGAGGCCGGCCTGGAACGCTGGCGGCATGCCGTCCTACAGATCGCTCAGCCCTCGATCACTCCATCGACAGATCTTCCGGTGGTCGCTGGCGGGTTGTGGCAGCTGTACGCAGCAGCGCACCACGTCGGGGTGCCGGGTGCAGACGATGCAGCCAACGCCTGGCGGGACGTCGCCGTGACCGGCTGGGGCCGCGCGCTGCGAGTTCCTGGGCCGCTCGCTCCTGACCTGCGGGCCGCGAACAGCTACCTGATCGAAACTCTCTCGTCTACGGCGCAGACCAACCCCGGGCAGGCAGCCGAAGCCCTGTCCTACTTTATTGGCCATCAGGCTGAGGTCCTGCACGACGCATATGAGCAGCAGGTGCAGACAATCGTGGCCTCCGAGCAGGCAGTGGTATCCGCACGCCTACTGGCCTCAGTGACCCCGACCCCCCGCTCCCCCGAACTGATGAATGCCGCACACCGCGGGCGTTGGGTGGCACTCCCATCCGAGTCACCGCTCGCTGTGTCCTTGACCGACAACGTTCACTCAGCGGTCCAGGTCTCGAATCACGCAGCCCTGATCGTCCGAACCCGCGAGATGCACGACCACAGCTTCCCCTCCGGCCGGTTTGCCCCTGGTCGTGGCCGCAGCACCGATACATCACACGGAACCTCCGCGGCCCGGTGGATGCAGCGGCAGCCCGATGTAGGTCGCGATCGGTAGAGGAAGGTCGGAGTTCCAGTTCGGTGCTGCGGGCGCGGTTTCCGGCCGGCTTACCGATGCAGGGTGCAGGGGGCGTCCTACATCGGACTTCGAGCGTCCACGTCGCACTGACAGCCCAGGAGTTGAGCGACGCGGTGATACGCATCAGGTTGCGCGCTCCAGACCCAGTGCGTGCGTACCCGGGTGCGGGTCACGAGGCCGGCGGCCAGCAGGTCTTCAAGCCACGAGTTGGGTTGAGTCTTCGACGCACCCTTGATCTCACTGGTCGCGATCGGGCCGTGCTCGACGATGATCTGGAAGGTCCGCACTCGTTGTGGAGTTCGTAGCGCAGAGAAGATCGTGGCCAGCGCGACCCGATCGGCGGCCGGGTCGGTGAGCGGACGTGCCGCATAGATTGCTCCAGGCTTATCCATTGCTGTCACCCTCCCCCGTTTCCGGAGCGAATCCCTCGGCCGGCAGCTCGTCTTTGTGGGAAAACCTCACATCAGGAATCCGACGTTTGTGTTGACAGACGCAGTGTCTCAGCGGGTAGGTGCGGCCGGCTTTCGTGTCGATGCAGTCGGCGGCCTCGTGGGTGTCCGTGCATCCCTCGCAGATCATCAGTTTCGTTCCTTTTCGGTGGTGGGTGGTACCCCTGGGTTAGACGTATGTCATGTATGGGCCTAGATGTCGAGGTTTCCGCCGTTCCGGCTAGCGGCCGTGTTGATGGCGTGCAGGACCGCCTGCGTGACGAAAGTCCCTCGCCCCTCCCGGTGCCCGGAGATCTCATCGGCTCGCATCGCTTGCTCGAGCGCGATCTTCGCTCCTTCGGGGATTGTGAACTTTCGGGGCCGTGAACCAGAGGTGGTCGCCGGCGGCAGGGTCATCTTTTCGCGTTCCTGGGCGCGCCGGCTCGGTGACAATCGGGCCCACATCTGGACGGCGACGGTCACCCAACCGGTGAACGCGGTCGGTGTGGCGTTCGGGTCGTTGACGCGGTCGACCAGGTGCGCGGCCTTGGCACGGGTCATGGTCTCGTCGCTCCACCGGGTACTGAAGGTCAGTCCGCCGGCGGCCGCGGCCGGTGCACCGCCACCAGCCGCGGTGGCGCGCTTGCGCGGTGCAGTCGGTGTCGGTGCCAGCGCGGTGTCGTCTTCGAGGCCGCTGTGCTTGACGTCGCTGAAGGTGCGCGGTGCACGACGATTCATGAGGTGGCTCCTTTGCGGATGATCGCTCCGATGGCGTCGATGTAGTCGGCACTGGCTCGGGCGGTGGGTGCGTAGATGGTCACGGGTCGCCCGGGACGGCGCGGGGATCGGTACGCCTCGCGGACCTTGGTGTCTTCACGGATCGGGTTGGTGAGTCGATCGCCGTACTTGCCCTGCAGTTCGGCGAGGATCTCGCGACCCATCACTCCCCCGGTGCGGAACCGTGTGGGCACGATCCAGTCGATGCGGGCCCCGGGCCGCATTCTCTTGGCGACCTTGGCGCGTAGAACTTCTTCGAGGCGGTCGACCTGCTCCAGGGCCTCGCGTTCCATGCTGACCGGTGAGATCACGACGTCCGCAGCGACGAGGGCAGTGATCGTGACTCCCTCGAGGGAGGGCGGGGTGTCGATCACGACGTCGGTCCACGGGTCAATCGCTCCGGGACCGTGCAGGTAGTCGCGCAGCCCGGTTGCCAGATCGGGCACGTCCTGCACGGTGAGTCCACTGAGCTTGTGCGTGCCCACCACGATGCTGGTTCCGGGGATGGTCGGTGAGTCAGTCGCTGCATCCTGCAGCGTTGCTTCGGCTTCCAGGAGCTCGGCTGTGTGCCCGTAGATCGGGGTGTCGTCGACGACACCCACCCAGCTGGTGAAGTTTCCCTGCTGGTCCAGGTCCAGTCCGATGGGTTTCCTGCCTGCCCGGGCAAGGCCGGCCAACAGCTCGCCCGCGACGCTGGATTTGCCCACGCCCCCCTTGCCGCCGGCAACGGTGTAGATCGTCATTTCGGCTCCTCCTGCTAGGTGTATTTAGTGTATGTCATGTATGCCATGTATGTCTTCGGGGTGTGCGCTCAAAGTCTCTGGGTTTCGAGCCCATAGACTGGGGGCACCTTTTGGTTTGGTACCCCGAAGGTTGAGTGGCCCCGCAACCCTTGCGGGGCCACTCGCATGAGTTCACCTCTGCGCGGCGCTCTGCGGTGCCGAGATCCCGAGTCCGCATTGTCCGCAGCACGCCAGCGCTTGGCCGGTCAGACGAGGGCTGACCCACCCGCACCATTCGCAGACGGCAAGGTGATCCCCGCGGATAGTGATGATCCGCACGGTAAAGCCGGCTCGAAGTGATGAGTTGGCCTTGGATCGTTGAGTGTTCGTTCGGTTCATGGCTGACGTCCTTTCGGTGGTGGGTGGTACCCCGTGTGTTACTGTATTCAGTGTGTGGCATGTATGGTCTGTATGGTAGTTGTTGACGCGTTCTCTCACATGTTGGACGGTGAGTTATCGAGCGCGACCCAGCCCGGCCGCACCGGCCCTTCACCTGGCCCACGAAATCGCTACGGGTGTGGTTCCGGTGGGACCGCGGAGCAGGTCGCGCGGCCCCACCGGGCGCTCACTGTGCGGCGGGTCGGTGGTCGGTGACCTTGTGCCACGGGTAGCGGTTCGTCCAGCTGTACTCGGTCTGAACGGCAACCGTCTTGTGGTTGGACCGTGCGACGGTCCACCACCACCCGTTGATCTTCACCTTGTCCCCCGGCTTCACCGTGGCTGCGCTGAAGTCGCCGGCCTTCCCGCTCTCGATGTGCTGCTGCCGCACTTCCTGCCAGTACGCCAGCTCGGTGCGTGTGTGGGCGATGAGCTCGCTCAGCTGCTCTTCACGGGCGGTGCTTACCTCTCCCCCGCGCCGCTGGTGACGGCTCATCGCCCGTTCCAACCGGCGTAGCTCGGCCCCGAGGCGGTCGATCCGGTTTCCGACGGTGACCGGGTTGTGGCGGGCACCCGTGGCGGCTGCGGCCTCGCCTGCTCGCCGGCTCAGTTCTTCGGCGTATTCGCTTTCTCGGACCGCTTTGTCCATGCCTCGGTGCATGCGGCCCTGGTCGCGCCGCGCGCGGGCTTCGGAGTGGTGTCCGACGAGGATCGGTTGACCGAAGGGGATCTGGTCCGCGATCTGCCGGACACCGTCGTACGCCTGCTGCGCTACGTCCTGGTGTTTCGCTGCCCTGGCATTCAATGCCTCTGCCCGCTCCTGGCTGCGCGCCTGGCGGGCTGCCTCGGCGGCGGCCTGGTCTCGTGGGGCTGCGTCGATGTCCTGCTCGACCGTGAAACCGGCTGCTGCCAGCGCGGCGGCGGTGGCAGCGATCAGCCCGTGTTTCGGGGCGCGGTCCCGACTGTGGGGCACGTACCAACTAGCGATCGACCTCCCCCAGCGCCAGCCGTTGACCTTCAGGATCTCCGCTGAACCGTCGCCGCGAGACGTTCCCTCGATCAGGGTTCCTTCGGCCGATGTGTGGGTGATGGTGAGTTCCGTCATGGCTGACGTCCTTTCGGTGGTGGGTGGTACCCCGTGTGTTGATGTATTCAGTGTATGGCATGTATGGCATGTATGGTAAATGTTCGTTGTTTTCTCTCACATGCTGGACGGCGAGTTATCGAGCGCGACCCCGCCCGGCCACACCCCTCCTCCAAGCAAGGGGCCGCGAAGCGGCCTCCTGGGTTGCGCGAAGCGCAACCGAACCCAACCCACCAACCACCCGCACCCGACGACACAGACTCCACCCGGCACAAACCCAGTCCCGGCCGGCCTCGCGGCCCGGAGCGCTAGCGGAGGGACGCGAGGCCGGCCCTTCACCTGGCCCACCAATCGCACCT
>NZ_BAAGZR010000022.1:0-42934 GCF_054778255.1 Yimella radicis | reverse complement strand
GTCCGCTCGTACTTCGGTGGCCCATCCGAGGCCACCGCCTTGATGACGGTCGTGCGTGAGATCCCCAGCCTGCTGGCGATCTGCGCCTTCGGAACTCCCTCGCCGGCAAGCCGACGGATCAACGCCCGGTCCTCCAAAGTGATCACTCTCCGATCGTGGTGAGTGTTCACTTTTCAAGCGTCGCAACTGTTCAGATTTCGAGCGTTGTCGACAGCGGTCATGGAACTAGAGCTCTCCGGGCGAAGGTGTGTCCGTTACCCCCACCCCCGGAGCGCGCAACAGTTGCGCTCCCAGCGCGAAACTTCGACTTGTTTCGAGCCCGGCTCGCAACAGTTGCGAACTGCGGGGGGCAGGACGGACGGGCGGTCAGTCGCGCGGCGAGGACTCCAACTGCTCGAGCTCGTGCGACAACTGCTCCAGCTCCTCCCCGCCGGCCATCTGCGCCGTCAGCTCGTCCAGCGTGATCTGCGAACGCTCTCGATCCAGCGCCACACCTCCGAGCTTCAGCACGACGAAGTGACTGCCGACGAGGTAGGCGTGGTGCGGGTTGTGGGTGATGAACACGACGCCGAGGCCGGCGTCCCGAGCCTTGATGATGTACTTCAGCACCACACCCGACTGCTTCACACCGAGGGCGGCGGTCGGCTCGTCGAGGATGATCACCTTGGCGCCGAAGTAGATCGCGCGGGCGATGGCCACACATTGCTTCTGGCCACCGGACAGCGCACCCACGGGTCGGTCGAGGTCGGGGATCTGAATGCCCATCTTCGACAGTTCGGCGCCGGTGATCTTCTTCATCTCGGCGATCTTCATCAACCCGAGCGGGCCACGAATCTCCTTGCCGAGGAAGAAGTTGCGCCACACCGACATCAACGGTGCGAGCGCGAGGTCCTGGTAGACGGTCGCGATTCCGGCGTCCAGCGCCTCCCGCGGCGACTTGAACCGGGTCGGCTCGCCGTTGACCAGCATCTCGCCGGACGTGTGCTCGTGCAGTCCGGCCATGATCTTGATCAGCGTCGACTTGCCGGCGCCGTTGTCGCCCAGCACGCAGGTGACCTCGCCCTGCCGCACGACCAGGTCGACGCCGGCGAGCGCCTCGACGTTGCCATAGGACTTGCCGACGTCCTTCAGCTCGACCACCGGGCCGCGTCCGGACGCGTCCGGCGTCTTCTCCTCCAGAGGTGCGCCGATGTCGGTCATCGCTTCTCCGCCTGTCGCCGGATGTAGGTGTTCACCAGAGTGGCGAGCACCAGCATGATGCCGAGGAAGGTCTTCAACCAGTCGGGGTTCCAGCCGGCGTAGGTGATGCCGAGGTTGGTCATGCCGTAGATCAGCGCGCCGAGCGAGGCACCGATCACCGAGCCGTAACCGCCGGTCAACAGACACCCGCCGACGACCGCGGCGATGATGAAGATGAACTCGTCGCCGACACCGATGTTCGACTGCACGCTGCCGTAGTTGAACAGCGTGTGCATGCCCAGCAGCCAGGCGCAGAACCCGACGAACATGAACAGGCCGATCTTCACCTTGGTGACCGGGACGCCGACCGCGCGGGCCGCGTCCGCGTCGCCACCCGAGGCGAGGATCCAGTTGCCGAGCCGGGTCTTGGCGAGCACCAGCGCACCGAGCGCGGTGAGCAGGATCCAGAACAGGACGGTGATCTTCAGGTTCACCCGGCCGATGGTCAGCGAGGCCGCGAAGATGTTCTGCGCCGCGTCGAACCCGTCCATGTCCGAGATCCGCGGCGAGGTGACCCCGCCGGTGATCTTCTTGGTCATCGCCAAGTTGAAACCCTGCAGGATGAAGAAGGTGCCGAGCGTCACCAGGAAGCTCGGCAGCTTCGTCCGCACCAACAACAGCCCGTTGAGGAAGCCGACGAGCAACGCGACCGCGAGCGCCACGATCACCCCGACCCACAGATTCGTACTGAACTGCCAGGCGAACATCGACGCGACCAGCGCCGAGGTCGTCATGGCCACACCGGCGGACAGGTCGAACTCGCCGCCGATCATCAGCAACGCCACCGGCACCGCCATCATCCCGATGGTGGACGCGAGGTACCCGATCGTGCCGATCGCCGCCACCGAACGGAACGGGGGCGCGACGGTCAGGAAAAGGACGAGGACGGCGACCGCTCCGATGAGCGCTCCGACCTCGGGCGTGCTGAGCAGACCGGCGAGCGGCGACCGGGCCCTGACCCGGTCGTCACCCTTCGTCGTCGGTGTGGAACTCATGAATCAGCGGATGCCCTGCGAGGCGTACTTCTCGACCGCGTCGACGTTGCTCTTGTCGATGAACGCCGGCCCGGTGAGCGTCGGCTGACCGCCGCCGACCGTGCTGCCGTTGTACTTGTAGAGCCAGATCGACTGGATCGCGAGGTAACCCTGCAGCCACGGCTGCTGGTCGATCGCGAACTCGATCTTGCCGTCCTTGATCGCCTTCACCAGGTCGGCGTTGGTGTCGAACGTGCCGACCTTCGCCTTCGACGACGCCCCGTCGCGGCCCTTCAGCGCGTTCAGCGACACGTCGGCGTTGAGTCCGATGATCCAGTCGATGTTCTTGGCCTGGGAGAGCTTGGCCTGGACGCTGGTGACGATGTTCGGCAGGTTCTTGCCGTCGACGTACAGCGTCTGGGTCGAGGGGACCTTCGCCTTCACACCGGCGCAGCGGTCCTCGAGGCCGACGTTGCCCTGCTCGTGGATGATGCACAGCGGGGTGGTGGCGCCGGCGGCCTTGAGCTTGTCGCCCACCGCTTCACCGGCGGTCTTCTCCGGCTGACCGAAGAACCCGATGAGACCGAACTCCTTGGCCTTGTCGCTGCCGGAGTTCACGCCGACGACCGGGATCTTCGCCTTGGTGGCGTTGCCGACGGTGCCCTTCATGGCGTCCGGCTTGCCCAGGGTCGTGGCCACCCCGGCGACCTTCTTGTCGACGGCGGCCTGCACCAGCGATGCCTGCTTGGTGCCGTCGGGGTCGGCGGAATACTCGAGCTTGATGTTGTACGTCTTCGCGGCCGTCTCGGCACCCTTGCGGACGATGTCCCAGAAGGTGTCGCCGGGACCGGAGTGGGTGACCAGGGCGACGGTCATCGACGGGGTGTCGACGCCACCGCTGCCACCGGCCGCCTTGGAGGACGCCGATTCGGTGGCCTTCTTGCCACCGGAGTCGCTGCTGCACCCGGTGATCGCGAGCGCTGCGGCGGCACCGACGGCCGCCAGTTTGATTGCAGCCTTGCCAGTCATGGCTGTTCCTTTCCGTCACGTCCTTGGGACGGCGATGAAGAAGTGGGACTTTGTCTGCTGGCGACTATCTCAGTCGCCGCGTTCCGGCGGTCGAATCGACACGGGAAGATAACCGACCGTTGCGTGAACGTTCTGGCCCCCTTCCCCTTCCGGATCAGTCCAGCGCGATCGACATCAGGTAGCCGACCGACCGGCTGACGTCGCCGATTGGTTCCAGATCCGACCCGGCCGGATCGACGTCCAGGATCGTGTCCTGTTCGAGCACGTACCAACCGGTGTAGCCGGACGCCTCCAGACTGCGCACGATGCGATCGATCGGCACATCACCGTCGCCGAGCGGCACATACATCCCCTGCGCCACCGCCTGCATGTAGGTCAGCGAGCCCTCCTGCGCCTGCCGGGCGAGGTCGAGGCGCACGTCCTTGAGGTGGACGTGCCCGATGCGGTCGGGGTGTTGTTCGGCGATCGCCACCGGGTCGCCTCCACCGATCAGCAGGTGCCCGGTGTCGAGGCAGAGCGCGATCGACGAACCCTCGACCACCCGCAGCGCTTCTTGCCCGCTCTCGATCATCGTGCCGACGTGCGGGTGCAGCGTCGCGCGCAGACCGTTCTCGGTCGCGGCGGCGTCGATGCGATCGAGATTGTGCAGCAACGATTCCCACTGCTCCTCCTCCAGCACCGGACGGGCGTCGTAACCGTCCTGGCCGGTGGAGGCGGCGATGACGACGGTCGACGCCTGCGCCAACACCAGCGAGTCGATCGCGCTGAGCACTTCCGGCAACGGGTCGTGGTCCGGGTCATGCAGCACGACCGGCACGAACTGGCCGACCGCCCGTAGGTCGTAGGAGACCAGCGTCTCGACCTTCGCGTCCGGGTTCTGCGGCAGGAAACCGTCCGGGCCGAACTCCGTTGCCTGCAGCCCGATTCCACGCATCTGTTCGAGCACCACCTCGGGCGGCAACTGGTAGCCCCAGCCGGGCACCTCGCACACGCCCCAGCTGATCGGGGCGCCGGCGATGCGGGAGGCGAGGGCGCTCATGCCGTGGCGACCTCGTCCATCGACACCGGGCGTCCACGCATCCGCGACAGTTCGCAGGCCTCGGCGATCCGGAACGCCTCCAACGCGTCCCGCACCGTGCACGGGCTCTCCCGCAGCCCGGACGCGACGTCGAAGAACGCGGTGAGTTCGGCCTGGTAGGCGGGCAGGAAGCGGTCCATGAAGTTGGTGTGCACCGGCCCCTTGGGGAAGTCGACGCCGTCCTCGGCGGAGACCATCGCGAGGGTGTCGTCGAGCCCGACGCACATCGAACCCTTGCTGCCGAAGACCTCCGTGCGCACGTCGTGACCCTGGCCGTTGTAGCGGGTGGAGGAGATCTGGACGACGGTCCCGGAGTCGAGCGTGAGCATCGCGCCGCCGGTGTCGTAGTCGCCGGACTCCTTGAAGAACTCGGCCCCCTGGTTACCGCCGGTCGCGTAGACGGTGGCGACCTCGCGTCCGGACACGAAGCGCACCACGTCGAAGTCGTGGATGTTGCAGTCGCGGAAGATGCCGCCGGACGTCGGGATGTAGGACGCGTGCGGCGGGTTCTGGTCGAGGGTGTGGCTGCGGATCGTGTGGATGAATCCGAGTTCGCCGGCGGCGACGGCCTGCTGCACCCGCTGGTAGCCGTGGTCGAAGCGGCGCTGGAAACCGACGTGCACCGGGGTGTCGGACGCCTCCGCCAAGCGGGTCAGGTCGATCGTCTCGTCCAGCGTGGCGGCGACCGGCTTCTCACAGAAGGTCGGGACGCCGGCCGCGATCGCCTTGCGCAGCATCGGCGCGTGCCCCGGCGTCGGGGTCGCGATCACCAACCCGTCCAGACCGGCAGCGAGCAACGCGTCCTCGCTGTCGACCACCTCGGCGCCTATCCCATCGGCTGCCTTGCGCGCCTGGTCGCCGACGAAGTCGTAGAGCACGAGTTCGTCGACGGATGCGAGGGAGTGGAGCGTGGCGGCATGGAACGCACCGATGCGTCCCACTCCCGTCAGGCCGATGCGCATGGGGTGTCCTTCCGAGCCGTTCGAAGCAGTGGAGCGCCCGGCGGCGCCGCACTCCCAAGCTTTTCGGCCGTCCGGGAGGGTGTCAAGGATTTGTCAGAACAATTGATCATCGACCGCCATCTAGGATCCAAAACTGATACCGGCGGGTAAAGCTCCCGTCGTGCCACGATGGCCGGCATGGCCCCGTTCAAACGCCCCGCCCGCCAGGACATCGTCAGCGATCTGGTCGCCAACGTCGCCCAGGTGCAGGTCGCCATCGGCGACAAGGTGGAGGCCGGTCAGGAACTGGTGCTGCTGGAGTCGATGAAGATGGAGATTCCGGTGGTGCCCGAATGGGAGGGCACAGTCACCGATGTCCGCGTGGTGCCGGGCGACGTCGTCCAGGAGGGCGACATCCTCGTCGTCCTGGAGTGACAACCCCGCGCGGAACTAGGAGGTTCGCGAGGACTCGGGCTGCTCGGCCCACCAGCGCAACAACTCCTCGCGCGCGGCATCCTCGCCGACCGGGCCGGCGTCCAGGCGGTAGGCCAGCAGGTGCTTGTACGCGCGGCCCAGCACTGGGCCGGGCGGGATCCCCAACACGGACGCGATCTGGTTGCCGTCCAGCTCCGGACGCACCTTGCCCAGTTCCTCCTGCTCGAGCAGACGGGCGATGCGGCGCTCAAGATCGTCGTACGTCGCCGCGAGGGAGGCGGCCTTGCGCCGGTTGCGGGTGGTGCAGTCGGAGCGGGTCAGCAGGTGCAGGCGCGCCAGCTGCGACCCGGCGTCGGTGACGTAACGGCGCACCGCGGAGTCGGTCCATTCGCCGCCGCCGTAGCCGTGGAAACGCAGGTGCAACTCGATCAACTTGGTGACATCGCGGATGGTGTCCTTGTCGAAACGCAGTTCCCGCATCCGCTTACGAGCGAGCTTGGCGCCGACGATCTCGTGATGATGGAAGGACACCCCGCCACCGGACTCGAACCTGCGCGTCGCCGGCTTGCCGATGTCGTGCAGCAACGCGGCCAACCGCAGTACCAGGTCGGGTCCATCGACGACCGCGGGTGACTCCAGAGCCTCGACCGACCGCGGACCTTCCAGCGCGATCGCCCGGTCGAGCACGGTGAGCGAGTGTTCGTACACGTCCTTGTGACGGTGGTGTTCGTCGATCTCGAGCTTCAACGCGGGCAGTTCGGGGAGCACCTGCTCGGCCAGACCGGTGTCGACCAGCAGTTCGAGGCCGGCGCGCGGGTCGGGCGCCACCATCAGCTTCACCAGCTCGTCGTGAACCCGCTCCGGCGACACGATCTTGATCGTCGCCGCACGCTCGGTCATGGCCTCGACCACTGACGTCGCGGCGGTGAAGCCGAGCTGTGCGACGAACCGAGCCGCGCGCATCATCCGCAGGGGGTCGTCGCCGAAGGACACCTCGGCCGGCGCCGGCGTGACCAACTCCTTGCGGGCCAGCGCACCGAGTCCGTCGTAGGGGTCGATGAACTCCAGCGACGGCAGCCGCATCGCCATCGCGTTCACCGTGAAGTCCCGGCGGATCAGATCGTCGTTCAGGTTGTCGCCGAACGCCACGATCGGCTTGCGGGTCACGCCGTCGTACGCGTCCGCGCGATAGGTCGTGATCTCGACCTTCCACTGCCCCTTCTGCGCACCGATCGTGCCGAAGTCACGGCCGACGTCCCAGGTGGTGGACGCCCACGGTTTCAGCAAGGCCTCGGTCTGCTGCGGCGAGGCAGACGTGGTGAGGTCGATGTCGACGCTTCCGCGCCCCAGGAACGCATCGCGCACCGGGCCACCGACGAGCGCCAGTTCGTGGCCGGCACCGGTGAAGATCTCACCGAGTTCGGTGAGTAACTTCAGATGGGGCGCGAGGTGGGTGACCGCACGCTCGCGAAGAGCGCGCAGCGACGCCGCTGACTGTGCTGCGGACGGCGCGGCGGACTCTGGGGTCGGGGAGGGGGACTGCTGATCGGGCACCTCCAAAGGTTAGGTCGAAGTCTTCTACCGGGCCGCATCGCCTGGTTACAGTGAACAAATGACCCTCCAAGTTCCTCGAGCCAGTCGCCCGCAGCGGCGACTGCCGTCGTTGGAGGAGATTTCCGCGGGTGGAGTGGTGATCGACGTCCGCTCCGGAGCCGCCTGGCTGGCGCTGATCGCCCGCTACAACCGAGCCGGACGCCTGGAATGGTGCCTGCCCAAGGGTCACGTCGAGCCCGGCGAGACGCTAGTCGAGACAGCAGTGCGCGAGGTCGCCGAGGAAACCGGCATTTACGGTCGCGCCCTGGTCACGCTCGGCACCATCGACTACTGGTTCAGCACCCCTCGATTTCGGATCCACAAGCGAGTGCACCACTATCTTCTCGAGGCACTCGACGGCGAGATCACGGTCGAGAACGACCCCGACCAGGAAGCCGTCGACGCGGCCTGGTTCCGGCTGGACGAGGTCGATTCCCGACTGACCTTCGCCAACGAGCGCCGTATCGCCCACATGGCCTGGCGCCGGCTTGCCGGTTGACCGGCCGATCGACCCGCGATCGGAGACCGTGCAGCCCTCCTCGTTCCCGCGACGGGCACGGACGTTGTCCCTGCTCGTCATGTGTCTTGTGGTGCTCGGCGCGCTGTCCGTCCCGCCGACGCTCGCGGCCACGAAACCTGCGACGGCGGCGGCCCAGACCGACATCCGCATCGGACTCGATCCGACCGCCGTGCCGATCGTCACCGGGGACGACGGCGTCGATGTCGTCGGGTCGATCAGCAACGACTCCGACACCGCGATCGACGACGGCACCGTGCACGTGGCTCTGTCCGGAGCGCTGCTCGACACACCAGGGGCCGTCTCGACATGGGAGGCCGGACGCTCCCAGGCAAAACCCGAGACGGTGGCCAGCGTGTCGGTGGGCGCGATCGCACCGGGCGCCGTCCGTCAGTTCCGGGTGAAGATTGCGGCGGCACGCATCCCGTGGAAGTACCAGTTGGCAGCACTGCCGATGACCCTACGGCTGACCGAGGGCCGCACGGTCACCTCCGCGTCCACCCGTTCCTTCACCCGCACCACCCTGCAGATGCAGCGCGGCGCAGTCGATTCCCCGCTGAACATCGGCTGGGTGATCCCGCTGACCCTGCCCGCCGATCCCGCGCTGTTCGGCCCGAGCGGACCGGATCGTGACCAGGCCTGGGCCCGCGCGATCGGGCCGGGCTCCAGGATCGATCAGCTGATCACCGGGCTGGCCGACCAACCGGTCACCTGGCTCATCGACCCGATCCTGCTCGACCCACCGGCCGCAGCCGACGACAACGTCCCGGCCGGCACCATCGACGACCCGGCCACGTCCACCGACACCTCGGTGGGATCCGACCAGGCCCGGCGTGATGACGCATCCCCCACGCCCTCCGCCACTGCTTCCAGTACGCCGTCCGCCGTCTCGTCGACCACACCGTCCGCCACCTCGTCGCCCACCTCGTCGCCCACCTCGTCGCCCACCTCGTCGCCCACCTCGTCGCCCGCTGCGTCGGCGGACCCGAGCCCGTCCACGAGTGCCTCTGCGACGGCGTCTAGCGGCGAACCGGATCCGAGCGAGTCCACACCGACCTCGGACCCGACCAACCCGCCGCCGGCGGACCCCATCCCGTCCAACACCGTCGAGACCCTCACCGCCGAGCTGCTGACCAAGCTGCGTGGCCTGCCGTCGGACCAGACGATCTGGTGGAGCGGCTACGACGACCCGGACGTGCTGACCTTGCTCCAGCGCGATCCCGCTTTGCTGCAACGGGATCTGCGTCGTCCGCTGCCCCCCGCCCTGCGGGCACTGAGCACGCAGCGCGCTGTGTGGCCCCAGGGTGAGGTCGGCGCCGGCGACGTGCGCAGGATCGCCGGCGCATGGACGTCGGCCGGACAGGCGACCCCGATCGTGGTGCTGCCGCGTCGGGCCGCGGCGGACCCGAGCGCACCGGTCACGGGCAGCGTCCGGAAGGTGGCGGGAACCGGAGGCGTCGTGCTGTACCACGAGGACCTCAGCGCCACCGTGAGCTCGGCCGGCGGCGACCCCGGACTGCGGGCGGCGAAGTTCCTTGCGTCGTCGATCGCGATCTACCAGCAGGCGCCCGGCAGCGACCGGAGCCTGACCGTCGCCGTCCCGAGGCAGGCCACGACGTCCCCGGCGGCGATCAAGGCGACGATCGGGGCGATCCGCAGTTCGGCCTGGATCTTCGACCTGGCCGGTGGTGCCATGAACGGCACGGATCCCAAGGCCCTCTCGACCGCACTGCTTCCTGCACCGGCGAGAGGCCCCGCTTACCCACCCGTGGCTGCGAGTGCCCTCAGCCCGGAGTTGATCGACCGCCTGGGGCGCCAGCGGCGGCGGGTCAACACCCTCGGCACCATCCTGGTCGACTCCGGTGATGTGGTCGACGCCCGTCACCGTGCCCTCGATGTCATCGGCTCGACACGGTGGCGCGGCCACCCGGGCGCCCTGCAGATCGTCAGCCGCACCCAGTCCGATTCGCTGCGAGCGATCTCGGGCAAGGTCAGCGTCAACCCCTCGACGGTGAACTTCTTCGCCGATTCAGGACGCCTGGCGATCACGATCGTGAACGATCTCAATCGCGACGTGCACGATGTCGTCCTGCGACTCCAACCCCGCAAGTACCTGCTGCGCATCGGCAGTCAGCCCGCGCCGCTGGACCTGCCGGCAAACTCCCGGATCGCCGTCCGCAGCGAGGTCGAGGCGATCTCGCCCGGACGCGTCCAGGTCGACGCCCAATTGACGAACGCCGACGGTGCACCGATAGGCGACCCGAACGAGGTGACCCAACTCGAGATCAACGTGCGTCCGACGTCCACCTGGATCTACTGGGTGCTGGGTATCGTGGGCGGGCTGGTGCTGATCTTCGGACTGTGGCGCAGCCTGCGCCAGGGCCCGCGACGCACCACGCTCGATCCGACCAGCACCAAGGCGACCCCGCCGGACGCGATCGTCGCGACCGCGCCGAGTCGCATCGGGCAGCCGGACCCCGACGACGAGTCCCCGACAACGAAGGCATCACCACCCGATGAGCGCTGAGGCATCCAGACCGTCCGTTCTGCGTTCGAGCGCGGTGATGGCCGCGGGGACGATGGTCTCCAGAGTTCTGGGTCTGGTCCGCACGATCCTCCTGGCCGGCGTCCTCGGCGCGACCACGCCGGTCGGTAACGCCTTCGCGACCGCGAACACGCTGCCGAACATGATCTACATCCTGCTCGCGGGCGGGGTGCTCAACGCCGTGCTCGTGCCGCAGATGGCGCGGGCGCTCAAGCACGACGACGGCGGCCAGGGTTACACCGACAAGCTGCTCACGCTGGCGATGTCGATCCTGCTCGTGGTGACGATCGTCTTCACGGTCTCAGCCCCGCTGGCGTACTTCGTCATGGACTTCTCGGGCGCCACACCGACGACGCTCGGTATCGCGTTCGCCTACATCTGCATTCCGCAGATCATGTTCTACGGGATCTACACGCTGCTGGGCGAGAACCTCAACGCGCGCGGCCGGTTCGGTGCGTTCATGTGGTCGCCGGTGCTGGCGAACGTCGTCGCGATCGCGGGCCTGGTCTGGTTCTGGTTGGGCACGCACCCGGACGAGGTCGCCGACCCCGAGCGGTGGACCTGGAAGATGATCGCGGTCCTGGCCGGTAGCGCCACGCTCGGCATCGTGGCCCAGGCGCTCGTGCTGATCATCCCGCTGCGCCGTGCCGGGTACACCTTCCGACCCAACTTCCACTTCCGCGGTGTCGGGCTGCGCACGGCCTCGACCATCGCGATCTGGGCGTTCGCCGCGGTCATCGTCCAACAGTTCGGTCTGATCGTCAGCACGAACGTGCTCAACGCCGTGCCGGAGGGGTTCGGCGGAACCCTGGCCCAGCAGACGGCCTTCCTGCTGTTCATGCTGCCGCACTCGATCGTGACGATCAGCCTGGTCACCGCGCTGTACACCCGGTTGTCCCACGCGGCCGCCGAAGGACGCACGACGGCGGTCAAGGACGACCTCGACACCGGGCTGCGGCTGTCGTCGCTGGCCAGCATCGCGGTCACCGTCGGCTCGCTGGTGTTGGTGCGTCCGCTCACCGAGGCTGTCTGGGGTCCGGTCGACGGCGCCGCGATCGGCACCATGACCATCGCAATGATGCTGGGTCTGGTGCCGTTCACCGTGTGCGTGCTGGTGCAGCGCGTGTTCTACGCCTACGAGGACGCGAAGACGCCGTTCTGGATGCAGCTCGGCTGCACCGCGGTGGCCGTGGTGCTGACCATGTTCGCGCTCCTGCTACCGAACGCCTGGATGGGCCCGGGCGTCGCGTTCGCGCAATCGGTCAGCTACCTGGTGCAGGCGGTGATGGGCTGGTTCCTGCTGCAGCGCCGCATCGGACACATCCCGATCACCGGGGCCGTACGCACCTACCTGCGTCTGACGGTCGCCGCGATCGTGGCGGCGTCGGTGGCCGCGATCGCCCGTTTCGGTATCGAGTCGGTGCTGGGCGACGGACGCACCGGCAACATGGTCACCGTCCTGGTCGGCGGCGGGCTGTTCCTGCTGGTCTACATGACCCTCGGCCGCCGGTTCGGGGTGAGCGAGATCAACCAGCTGCTCGACCCGGTGCTGTCCCGCATCCCCGGCCGCGCACGACCCGCCGCCACACCCGCCGCCACACCCGCCGCCACACCGGCCGAACCGCAGTCCGGTACGCCGGAGCAGAACGAACAGACAGAACAGATGCTGGACGAGGCTGCGACCGGGGAAACGGTCGCTGCGGCGGCCATTCCACCGGAACGGCGCTACTTCGCCCCCGACGTCGACTCCACGCAGACCGTCCCCGTGGGCGGCCAGGACTACTCGGGTTCGGCCCGTCCGCTCGACCTGCGGATGCCGTTGCCGCGGGTGACTGCCCGCGTCGACCGGCCGAACTCCGACGATCACACTCGCAGCCACACCCGGAACGGCTCTCCGGAGAACCCACGGTCCGCGGCGGACGCGCCGACGAACCTTAAGATGGGCCAGGCTGCGGCAGGGGAGACGCCGACAGGTGCTCACGAGACGGCTGCGACCAACCGGTCCACGAATGAGGGAGAACACGTGCAGGGCATCGAGTCCGGCCAGGAACTGGCCGGCCGCTACCTCGTGCGTCAGGCCATCGCGTCCACCGATCTGAAGCAGGTCTGGACCGCGACGGACCAGACGCTGAGCCGCGACGTCACGGTCACCGTGTTCGACGCGAACGGCGAACACGCTGCCGCAGCACTCGACTCCGCGCGCCGCGCAGCCGCCGTGGAGGACCGCCACCTGCCGCGAGTTCTCGACGTCGGCACCCAGGACGACATCTCCTACGTCGTGTCCGAAGCGCTCGGTGGTTCGGAATCGATCGCGTCGATGCTCCAGTTCGAGCCGCTGCCGGCCGAGGAGGCCCGCCGCATGGTCGGCGAGGCAGCGACCGGTCTGCACGTTGCCGCCGGGCGCGGTCTGCACCACCTCGCGCTCACACCGCACGAGATCGTCCGCGGACACGACGGTTCGGTCTACGTACTCGGTACCGCCACCGAGTCCGCGCTCGCCGGTGCGGATGACGTGCCGTCGGCCGACGCGTCCCGCCAGGACACCGTCGGGCTCGTCCAGGTGTTGTATGCGGCCCTGACGGGTAAGTGGCCGGGCGAGGACGAGGTTCGCGGAGTACCGTCGGCGGCCCGAAACTCCGACGGTGACGTCGCGCCGGCGACCTCGCTGCGCCGCAATGTCCCCAAGGACATGAACTCCCTGTGCCTCGCGGTGCTCGGCGACGACGCGGGTCCGCGGACACCGGGCGAACTCGCCGCACAACTGGCGCCGTGGTCGTCGGAGATCGTGCGCGACGAACCCCAGGAACAAAGCGTCGCGGCAAAGCCCGACAACACCGACGAACTGTCCAAGGCCGGTGCCGGCAAGACGGGTGCCGGCGGTGCCGCCGGTGCCGCCGGTGCGGCTGCGCTGGGTGCGAGCGCCGCCACGGGTCGCCCGTCCTCGGTGGTAGGTGGCTCCGACCACGACGACAGCAGCGACGACAGCAGCGACGACAGCAGCGACGACAGCAGCGACGACACCGCGCACTTCACCCCCGCGCCGACCGACCCGGACGCGACCCACACGTTCGACGCGACGGCGATGGCCGACCAGCGCCGTGCGGACGACGACTACGACCCGTCGTTCAGTGAACTCGACCCGCCGCTGCCGATGCTCAACACCGGCCACGACGACCCCGACCACGACACCAGCAAGCTGGCTCTGGCGATCGTCGCGGCATTCTTGGTGGCTGCGCTGGTGCTCGGCATCATCGGTATCAGAGGCCTGTTCACCGGTGGTGGGGACGATGCCGACAGCGCCTCACAGCGTCCGGGCGTCACCACGTCCGCGCCGTCCGGATCCGGCACGTCCGGCGCTGCATCACCCTCGACTCCGTCGACTCCCCGTGGTCAGAAGCTTCCCGTTCAGTCGGTCACCAGCTTCGACCCGCAGGGCGATGGTGACGAGCGCAACGAACTGGCGAGGAACGTCCTCGACGGCAACGTCGACACGGTGTGGATGTCTCAGGTCTACGGCCGCGCCGACTACCAGGGCGGGCGCAAGAAGGGCGCCGGACTGCTGCTCGACCTGGGCAAGCCGACACAGGTCGGATCGGTGAAGATCCACACCGTCAACAACCCGTCGACCATCCAGGTCTTCGTGACCGACCGGAAGGATTCCGTCGAAGGGCTGCAGCCGTTCGGTGAGATGACGGACAAGGTCGGCGAATACACGGTCCCGGGAAAGACCCCGGTGACCGGCCGGTACGTCATCCTCTGGGTGACCAAACTGGCCGCCGGCAACCTTGGTGGTTTCCGGGAGCGCATCGCAGAGGTGGAGGTTCTTTCGTGACGCACCTGGAGGATCTGGGGCAGCGGACGGACCGTGACCTGCTCGCGGCCCACTGTGCCGGTGACGCAGACGCCTTCGGCGAGCTGTTCAAGCGGCACAAGGATCGCATGTGGGCTGTCGCCGTACGCACCTGCCGCGACCCGGAACTGGCGGCGGACGCCGTCCAGGACGGCTTCATCTCCGCCTTCCGGCGGGCCGACTCCTTCCGTGGCGACGCGCAGGTGACCACCTGGCTGCACCGGATCATCGTCAACGCCTGCCTCGACCGGTTGCGCCGGGTGAAGCCGACCTCCGAACTGCCGGAGTACGAGCTCGCCGACCGCCGCGACGCGCACTCCAGCACGGTCGTCCGACTGGACGTCCAGGAAGCGCTGGGCAAGATCCCGGAGGCGCAGCGGCTGGCGCTCACGCTCGTCGACATGCAGGGCATGTCGGTCGCCGAGGCGGCCGAGGTGCTCGAGGTCGCCGAGGGCACGATCAAGTCACGCTGTGCGCGCGGACGTGCCGCACTGGCCGAACTGCTGGTCGACAAGCACGGCGAGGGTTACGTCCGCTGACGCTTCTACACCTGTAGTCGAGGGATCCGAGCGTGGCGTCCTTGACCCGCATGGGCGGATCGTCGCGGCGGGCCGACGACATCGGACGACAAAATGAGTTGAACCCGCACGGAACCAAACCGGAACCTGGGAACGTCGGACCACCTGACAGGCCTGGAGCACACCCTTGTGCTGCAGTCACTCGGACCGGTGAACGCGCCGGGACGACGGACATCACGGAAGGAACGACGTGAGCATGAAGCCACCTCAGGGGCTTGACGCTGCGTTCGAGGACGACCCGCACGGCGTCCGCGAACTGCTGCGCGGCCTGCCTGCTCCCGGCCCGATGCCCGCCGACGTGTCCGGCCGTATTCGTGACGCGCTCGCGCAGGAGCGCACTCCTGCCGATGGCGAGTTGCATGGCGTCGACATCGGCCACTACGGCGCACCATCCGATGACGAGCGCGTCCGTGAACTGCTGCGCGAGTTGCCCGACCCCGGCCCCATGCCCGCAGGCATCACCGACAGCATCCTCGCCGCGTTCGCCGCGCAGCGATCGGGCCACCGGTCGACCGACGACAGCACGGACGAGAACGCCGATCCCAGTGGAATCCGCGACCTGCTGCGTGAACTGCCCGACCCGGGTCCGATGCCGACTGCGGTGTCCAAGCGCATCGAGTTCGCGCTGGCCGACGAGCGCGCGACTGCGCACGACGCCGACCCGACCGGAATGCGCGATCTGCTGCGCGAGTTGCCCGAGCCCGGGCCCATGCCGAGTTCGGTCGCCGACCGCGTCGAGGCTGCGCTGGCCCATGAAGCCGGCCGCCGTGACGAGCGCCCGGACAACGTGACCCCGCTGCGCGGCCGTACCGGTGGTTCCCGGGCGGCGTCCACGCCGCCGGCGACTCGACGCACCGGCATGCTGCGGCTGGTCGGTGGCGCGGCTGCGGCCGCTGTCGCGGGTGTGATCGCCTTCGGTGCCTTCCAGTCGATGGACAACGACGCTCCGCCCACCCAGGCTGTGCCCACCAAGTCGGTCGACGCCACCAACGTCGCCGACAAGGTGCACGTCACCAGTTCGGACAAGAACTACACCGCGGCGTCGTTCCGGACCGACGCGGCCGCGCTCGCCAAGGCGGACGTCGGGCCCGGCCTGGCGCCAGCGGACGCGAACAAGCTGGGGTCGGTGGCGACCAAGGACGGCGCGCTGAGCTGCGCGTCCGCCATCGGCAAGGGAGTGCTGGACGAGTCCTCTCGCATCACCGTCGACATCGCCCGGTACGAGAGCAAGCCGGCCCTGGTCGTCGTCGTCACCAAGGACGGAAAGTCGACCGGTTGGGTGCTCAACCGCAACTGCGATTCCAACCAGGCGCCGGTCGCCGGTCCCACCCAGGTCTGATCTGCTCGCGGGTGCTCACCCGGTGATCGGTGGGGGAATGATTCCCGCCTACCATCGGTTGAGCACATCGCCGTCTTCAGCCGATCCGACAGGGGCATTTCTTCCGTGAGCAACGACCTGGTGCGCAACCTCATCATCGTCGGATCAGGGCCCGCCGGTTACACCGCCGCGGTCTACGCCGCCCGCGCCAACCTCGAACCCCTCGTCTTCGAGGGTTCGGTGACTGCCGGCGGCGCGCTGATGAACACCACAGAGGTCGAGAACTTCCCGGGATTCCGCGACGGGATCATGGGACCCGACCTGATGGAACAGATGCGCGCGCAGGCCGAGCGCTTCGGCGCCGAACTCGTGCGTGACGACGTCACCGCCATGGAACTCACCGGTGACATCAAGACCGTCACCGACGGTGAGGGCAACGTCCACAAGGCACACGCGGTGATCCTCGCAATGGGGTCGGCCTACCGAGAGCTCGGGATCGAGGACGAGAAGCGCCTGTCCGGCCACGGCGTCTCCTGGTGCGCCACCTGCGACGGTGCGTTCTTCCGGGACAAGGACATCGCAGTGGTCGGCGGTGGCGACTCCGCAGTCGAGGAAGCGACCTTCCTGACCCGCTTCGGCAAGTCGGTGACGATGATCCACCGTCGCGACGAACTGCGCGCGTCCAAGATCATGGCCGAGCGAGCCCTGTCCAACGACAAGATCCGGTTCGCGTGGAACAGCGAGGTCGTCGGCATCACCGGCGACTCCAAGGTCGAGAAGCTCGCCCTGCGCGACACCGTCACCGGCGACACCAATGAACTGGAGGTGAGCGGCCTGTTCGTCGCCATCGGGCACATCCCGCGCAGCGAGTTGGTCGTCGGACAGGTCGACACCGACGGCGAGGGCTACGTGTTGGTGCAGGGCCGTTCCACCCATACGAACATCCCCGGCGTCTTCGCGTGCGGCGACCTGGTCGACCACACCTATCGTCAGGCGATCACCGCCGCCGGTTCCGGTTGTGCCGCCTCGCTGGACGCAGAGCGTTACCTCGCCGACACAGTCGGCCACTGATCTCCCCAATTCCATTCATCCACAACTGTTTTCACTGACCAACTGATTGGAGATTCACCCATGGGTGCTATCAAGCAGACCTCGGACGCGACCTTCGACGCGGACGTGCTGAAGAACGACAAGCCGGTCCTCGTCGACTTCTGGGCGCCGTGGTGCGGCCCGTGCCGCCAGGTCGCCCCGATTCTGGAGGAGATCGCCAAGGACCACGACGGTATCCAGATCGTGAAGCTGAACACCGATGAGAACCCGAAGGTGTCGGCCAAGTACGGCATCACCGGCATCCCGACGATGAACGTGTACGTCAACGGTGAGGTCGTGAAGACCCTCGTCGGCGCGCTGCCGAAGCCGAAGCTCGTCAAGGAACTCGGCGACTACCTCGGCTGAACTCGACCAACCGAGCACTGAAGGCCGCTGAATCCCACTGGGGGACAGCGGCCTTCGGCGTTTCTTGGGAAGAACTGGTCGGACGCTCAGCCCGTCTTGATGCCCAGTGTGTCCAGGATGCGGTGCAGGTCGTCCGCTCCGGCGAACTCGACGGTGAGCTTGCCCCGGGAGCGGCCCGAAGTGATGGTCACCCGCGTGTCCAGCTTGTCCGCAAGTCCCAAGGCGATGTCGTCATACTCCGGCACATCCTTACGCGTCGACGATGCACGCTTGGCCTTCTCCTGCTGACCACCGAGCGACACGATCTCCTCGGTGCTACGCACAGACAGGCCTTCGGCGACGATGCGCTGGGCCAGACGCTCCATGGCCGCGGCATCCGACAGCGCGAGCAGTGCCCGGGCGTGCCCGGCGGAGAGCACACCGGCCGCGACCCGTCGGGCGACGAGCGGGGGCAGCTTCAACAACCGGATGGTGTTCGAGATCTGCGGACGGGAACGGCCGATTCGACTGGCGAGCTCGTCGTGGGTGCAGGAGAAGTCGTCCAACAACTGCTGGTACGCGGCCGCCTCTTCCAACGGATTGAGTTGGCTGCGGTGCAAGTTCTCCAACAGCGCGTCGCGCAGCAGATCGTCGTCGCCGGTGCTGCGAATGATCGCCGGCACCGTCTCCTTACCGGCCGCCTTCGAAGCACGCAGTCGGCGCTCACCCATGATCAGTTCATGGGTGATCGAACCCTCGGGTTCGGCGAGCGGACGCACCACGATCGGCTGGAGCACACCGATCTCACGGATGCTGTGGGTCAGTTCGGCCAGGTCGTCCTCGTCGAACACCTCACGCGGCTGGCGCGGGTTGGGACGAACCGCCGCGACGGGTACCTCGGCAAAACTGGCGCCCGGCACCTGCTGGAGGCCGTCTGATCGTTCTTCGGGAGCCGGTTTCTCGGCGGTTCCTTCTTCGGACGAGTGGTTCGACGCATGGTTTCCCGTGAAACCAGAGCCGTAGAACACGTCACTCGGCCGAGCCGGCGCCGGACTTCCGTCGCTGGTGGGGATGAGGGCTCCGAGCCCTCGACCTAGTCCGCGCTGCCGCTTGTCACTCATGAGGAGCAAGTTTACGCGGCGTCGTCGACGGCGCTCCTCCGGCCCGTTCCACGTGAAACGGGACCACGAGCAATGGCGCCGCGACAGGAACGCAGGACTTTCGCCGCACGATTGCGCCGGACACCGGCGCGTCCTTGCTGGGTACACGCCTATCTGTGCGCGCTCCTGCGATGTTGGTTGGCGGGACAGCTGGGTGTCGTATCGCCTTCCGGCGGCAGGCCATACGACACCGGTCAGATTCTCAGTTGTCGGCGCTACAGAACTGTCCTGTTTCACGTGCGACCATCCAGCGGTTGGTCAGGCGGGTGCGACTCCGGCCTGAGCGAGTTCGGTGGCAGCCTCGAGGTAGGACAGGGCGCCGGTCGAAGCGGGGTCGTAGGTGATGACCGTCTGTCCGAAGCTGGGGGCCTCGGAGATACGGACCGAGCGGGGGATGCGCGTCTTGAGCACCTGCTCCGGGAAGTGCTCGCGCACCTCGGCCGCCACCTGGGCGGACAGTCGGGTCCGTGCGTCGTACATCGTCATCAGGATCGTGCTGACCGTCAGCGCCGGATTGAGGTGTTTACGAATCAGCTCGATGTTGTTGAGCAGCTGTGACAGACCCTCCAGCGCGTAGTACTCGCACTGAATCGGAATGAACACCTCGGTCGCCGCCACGAACGCGTTCACCGTCAGCAGACCCAGACTGGGAGGACAGTCGATGAGCACGTAGTCGAATCGCTGCTCGTCGGACATCGACTCCAGGTGACGAGTGATGGCCGTCTTGAGTCTGCTCTCCCGCGCGACCAAGGAGACGAGTTCGATCTCCGCGCCGGCGAGATCGATCGTCGCCGGTGCACACCACAGGTTCGTGACATCGGGGCACGGCTGGATCACGGATGCCAACTCGTCGCCCTCGACGACCACGTCGTAGATGCTCGGCACCTCAGCGTGGTGATCGATACCGAGCGCGGTGGAGGCATTGCCCTGCGGGTCGATGTCGATGACCAGTACTTGCAGACCCTTCTGCGCGAGGCCGGCGGCGATGTTGACCGTGGTCGTCGTCTTGCCGACGCCACCCTTCTGGTTCGCAACCGTCATGATCCGGGTCGATGCGGGACGGGGGACGTCTGCTGCCAGGACCTTCTGCCGCCTGACCGACTGGTCGGCCATCGCGGCGAGGATGGGGGAGTCGGCGGCCTCGTCCGTCACCGGAGTCTCAGGAACCTCGGGGACGGACGTGGAGTCGTCCGATGAGAGGGCGGCGAGGGTCGGCTCGACCGATTCGGACGGATCCTCGCAGGCCTGCTCGTCCGCCACCGGCGTTTCACGTGGAACTTCGTGCGCCGGCGCAGCGGAAGGAACGCGGTGGACGTCGTCGGTCACGACGGGCGCCTGCCACCCGATCGGCGTCGGTGAAGCGGGAGCAGTCGATCCCTGCCATCCGGTGGGGCTCTGCGTCTGCACCGTCATCTCACTTCCGCTTGTTCTGTCGGTCGGGACCTCGCTTGGCCGACTGCTTGCCCGCTCGGGACTTCCTGGATGGGGCCGTCCGTCGCTCCAGGCGGTGTTGTACTCGAACACTGACGATCGCGGTCGGTGGGTCGACCACCGCAGCTCCGCAGGTCAGCACCTCGACATCCGAGCCTCCCATGGACTCGATCTGCGAGAGTGCCTCGTCGACCTCCTCCTGGGCTGAGCTGCCTTTGAGCGCGAGCATCCGGCCACCTGAGCGCAGCAGCGGTAGGGACCACTGGGACAAGGTCTCCAGTCGGGCGACGGCACGGGAGGTCACGACGTCGACTTCCAGGTCGGTGCACTGCTCGGCTCGCGACCGGACGATGGTGACATTCTCCAGGCGCAGATCAGAGCGCACGGCGTCCAGCCAGTTCACGCGGCGCAGCATCGGTTCGACGAGCGTCACCTGCAGATCCGGTCGCGCGATCGCGATGACCAACCCCGGCAACCCGGCACCCGAGCCGACGTCGGCCACGTGGATGCCGGGCTCGATGAGTTCCTGCACGCCCACACAATTGAGTACGTGCCGCTCCCACAGACGCGGTACCTCGCGTGGACCGATCAGTCCGTGCGAGACGCCGGTGTCAGCGAGATGCTCGGCGAACCGTTGCATGAGCGCGAACCGATCGCCGAGGTACTCAGCCGCAGCGGCCGGCGCCTCGGGGAGGGGTTCAACCTCGCGATCCGGTTTCACGTGAATCAGGCGGGGAGCACCACGACGTAGCGACGCGGCTCGGCACCCTCGGACTCCGAGGACAAGCCCGCGGCCAGCACGGCATCGTGCACCACCTTGCGCTCGAAGGCGCTCATCGGATCGAGTGATTGCTTCTCACCGGAGTCCTTCGCCTTCGCCACCGCATCCTTGGCGAGTGAGACCAGTTCCTCACGCTTCTGTGCGCGGTAGCCCGCGATGTCCAACATCAGCCGGCTATGGTTGCCGGTCTCGGCCTGGACCGCGAGGCGAGCCAGTTCCTGCAGCGCGTCGAGCACCTTGCCGTCACTGCCGACCAGGCGACGCGGCACGCGTCCCTCCTCGGAGTCGACGATCGAGACCATCGCGCGGTCGCCGTCGACGTCGACGTCGATGTCGCCGTCCAGGTCGGCGATGTCGAGAAGGTTCTCCAGGAAGTCGGCGGCGATCTCTCCCTCACGCTCCAGGATCTCGGCGGCGTTGTCCGTCTGGGTCTTCTGGTCACTCATTGTCAGCTCGCATTCTGCCGGTGATCATCGTTGATCACTCGCTCCAACATCAGGAATGAGGGCGGACGCCGACGCGCCCACCGGGGGTCGATCGGGTCAGCGCTTTCGGCGCTTCTGGTTCTTGCCGCGTTTGTTGCTGGCCGGCTGCACACGCTGGCCGCTCTTCTTCACAGCCGACGATCCGGATCCGGTCTTGGTCAGCGACACCTTCTCGCCGTCCGGTTCCACCGCATCGTCATCGTCGTCCGGGGAGGAGTTGAGGCCCGGGATCGACAGCTTCTTGATCTCCTTGCCCTTGGCGCGGCGACGCGCCTCGAGGGCCTTCTCCGCGTCCGAACCAGGGGTGGGCATGCGGCGGATCACGTAGAACTGCTGGCCCATCGTCCACAGGTTGGTGACCACCCAGTAGATGAGGACACCGATGGGGAAGTTCACACCGGTGATCGCGAAGAACACCGGCATGATGTACATGATGTACTTCTGCTGCTTGGCCATCGGGTTGTCGAGGGCCGCAGCAGGCATGTTGCGCCGCATCAGCTGGTGCTGGGTGATGAACACCGACACCGACATCAGGATGATCATCACGACCGTGAGGATCTTCACCGACAGCTGGTCCGACCCGAGGAAGGTCGAGCTCAGGGACGCGCCGAACAACGTCGACGTCTCTGCCTGGCTGGCGAGGTCCTTGGTCAGCAGACCGATCGGCTCACGCTTGCCGGCCGCCATCTCGTCCAGGTTGTTCAGCACGCGGAACAACGCGAAGAAGAACGGCGACTGCAGCAGGATCGGCATACAGGAGCTGAACGGGTTGGTGCCCGTGCGCTTGTAGAGCTCCATCGTCTCTTCCGTCATCTTCTGACGGGACTCCGGATCCTTCTTGCCCTTGTACTTCTTCTGGATCTTCTGCAGTTCGGGCTGGATCAGCTGCATCCGGCGCGAGCTCTTGATCTGCTTGACGAACAGCGGAATCAGCAGGATTCGCAGCACGACCACGAGACCGGCGATGGACAGCGCCCAGGTCCAGCCGGACTCCGCCCGCATTCCGATGGCGGTGAACAGGTTGTGGAAGCTCACCATGACGAAGGCGACGAACCATTCGAGCGGGAAGAGCAGAGTGTCGAGCATGATGTCCTTCAGTCAGCGGATGTCATGAAGTATGCGGTACGCCCTTGGCGGGCTTTTCGGGCACGTGATCGACCCCACCGGGGTTCCACGGGTTACAACGACCGAGCCGGCGAATCGTCAACCAGCTGCCCTTGATCGGTCCGAATCGCTGCAGTGCCACCAAGCCGTACTCCGAACAGGACGGGGTGAACCGGCAGGTCGGCGGCAGCATCGGCGAAATCAGCTTGCGGTAGATCTGTACCAACCCAATGAGTGGTGCGGCGAGGATCTTGTTGAAGTTCATCGCACACCGGCCAGGACTCGCGGCAGCAGGCGGTCGAGTTCAGCGCCGAGTTCGGCGCTCGTCGCCGTCGCGGCACCCGATTGAGCACGGACCACGACCAGTGACCCGGCAGGCAGCCGGTCCAGTCGAGCGTTCATCAGATGGCGCAGCCGACGCTGCGTGCGGTGCCGCACCACCGAGTTACCGACCGCTTTGGACACGACGAAGCCGACACGGCACGGGACCGTGTCGGCAACATCGGTGTTGACTGAGGTCTCAGGCATCCGCAGGTGCACGACCAGCAGCTTGCTACCGGCGCGTCCGCTGGTCCGTGACCGCAGGACAGCTGCGAAGTCGGCGCTGGAGCGCATCCGGTGCGCGGCCGGCAGCACGATCAGGCGGCCGATACGAGCCGGGCCGGCGAACAGCCGAGGCTGATGTGGCTCAGGCCGACAGCTTCTCGCGGCCCTTGCGGCGGCGCGAGGCGAGGATCGAGCGGCCGGCGCGGGTGCGCATGCGCAGGCGGAAGCCGTGGGTCTTGGACCGGCGGCGGGTGTTCGGCTGGAAGGTGCGCTTGCTCACGTCATTACTCCGTCACATGGGTCGGGCCGGGGCCCGTCGTACTGGCTTGTGGTGTGCCGTTCCGTCGCACACTGACCGCGGTCAGCCACCGCCGAAACTGCGATGTGGGGACGACACAAAAGGTCAGTCGACAACTTTACGGCCCGCCCGGCACGCCGGTCAAACCGAGCGAGCGGGACGGGTTGCGCCGGTCCAGAATCAGCGCCGAACGAACCATCGGAGCATCTCGCGACACGTCGACAAAACCGACACGCCGTGAACTTCCCGGGAATCTTCCGGAGCGGGTTGCAGGGTGCCGGTCCGAGTTGTTAGCGTCGGCGCTTCCGGCCCAGGTCACGGTTTACTCACACTCTGTGTATAACTCTGTGGATAATCGTCGTACCATGGCTGCCGGCCGAGATCCGGTCACCGATGTTCCGCCTGTGCAAGCAGGGAAGAAGCCCAGGTTTCGGCACGTCACGAGACACCTGAATCGAAGGGGAGTCCGGCCTTGACCGAACCTGATGTCGACCTGGCCCACGTATGGCACGCCACACTGCTGGGACTGGAAGATTCAGGAATTCCGGCTCGCGATCGCGCCTTTCTTCGCATCGCCCGTCTGGTCGGCATCGTCGGTGAGACCGCGCTGCTGGCGGTTCCGTACGACCACACGAAGGTCTTCGTCGAACAGACGCTGAACGACCCCGTCTGCGAGGCGATGGGGGCCGAACTCGGCCACCCGGTGCGCCTTGCCGTGACCGTCGACACCTCGCTCGCGACCGTCGAGCCCGAGGACGAACCGGACGGCCCGAGCCTGGTCGAACCGGAGCAGGACGACGAGCACATCGGTCAGACCGAACTCCAGGTCTCCACCTCCGCGCCCCGCCAGAACGTCACCGTCAACCAGTTGGACGACGCCCGCCTGAACCCCCGCTACACCTTCGAGACGTTCGTGGTCGGGCACGGCAACCGGTTCGCGTGCGCCGCCGCGCAGGCGGTTGCCGAAACGCCGGCACGGTCGTACAACCCGTTGTTCGTCTACGGGTCCTCCGGTCTGGGCAAGACGCACCTGCTGCACGCGATCGGCAACTACGTCCGCAGCTACTACCCGCAGCTTCGGGTGTTGTACGTGAACTCCGAGGAGTTCACCAACGACTTCATCAACTCGATCCGTGACGAGGCGGGCCGCTCCTTCCAGAAGCGGTACCGCGACAACGTCGACGTCCTGCTGATCGACGACGTGCAGTTCCTGCAGGGCAAGGAGTCGACGCAGGAGGAGTTCTTCCACACCTTCAACGCGTTGCACAACAGCCAGAAACAGATCGTGCTGTCCAGCGACCAGCCGCCCAAGAAGCTCAACGGGCTGGAGGACCGGCTGCGGTCACGTTTCGAGTGGGGCCTGACCACCGACGTCACCCCGCCCGATCTGGAGACCCGTATCGCGATCCTGCGCCGCAAGGCCGACGCGGAGAAGATGCAGTTGCCGGCCGATGTGCTGACGTTGATCGCCGACAAGGTGGCGACCAACATCCGTGAGCTCGAGGGCGCGCTGATCCGGGTGACCGCGTACGCGTCGGTCTCCAAACAGCCGGTCACGGTCGAGAGCGCCTCGCAGGTGTTGAAGGACCTCATGGTCGGCAACGCCGCCGGTCAGATCACGATGTCGCTCATCATGGACAAGACCGCAGAGTTCTTCGACGTCACGATCGACGACCTGTGCGGCTCCTCCCGCTCGCGCACGCTCGCGAACGCTCGCCAGATCGCGATGTACCTGTGTCGCGAGCTTACCGACGAGACGCTGCCGGCGATCGGCCGGTATTTCGGCGGACGCGACCACACGACCGTGCTCTACGCCGACCGGAAGATCCGTCAGCTGATCGGCACCAAGCCGCACCTGTTCGACCAGATCACCGAGCTGACGTCCCACATCCGTCGCGCCGCGAACGAGCTCGGACGCCGCTGAACCGCAGCCCAGGGCAACACCCGAACCGCGCTCGCATCCGGTCACCGGGGTTCTTTCTCGAGTTGTGCACACAGTTATCCCCAGGTGGGGGTACCCGTCGGTCACCATGGCCATCAGTCGCGGAGTTCTCGGTTCCCACCCGCGTCGGGGCGGCGAAAATCCCGAAACGGTGCGGATCATCGTCCGCAGCGCAGAACGCTGAACGGCCGGGCAACAGGACGCGTCCGACGTGCCGTATCCGAGCAACCACTCACCGCGTCATCAACACCCTGTGGAGAACCGGATCCGCTCCGTCGGCACTCAGCCGCACGGATAAAACTGCGTTGTTCCACACCCGACCTGTGGATAACCACGTGAAACTGTGGAAATCGGCCCAGGTTATCCACAGAATCGGCAGACCTGGTGTGGAGCCGAAATCGTCGTCCACAGCCGATGGTGGTTCACCGACGAAGTTTCCACACGAGTACCAACACCCCGACAGAGCCGCTGACCTGCGCAAACGGGCTTCATCCCCAGGTTTCACAGGTGCTACTACTACGACCAACCTTCTACCAACCATCGATCCGTGCTCCGCGAACTGCGATCGGCTGTGCACAAACGACAGGTCCTGGATGCGATCAGCGCAGATCCGAAGTCATCCCGCAGTGGTGTCCGCAGCAGCCGGAAGGGCTAGTCTCGGCCTGCGACGATGTGACTACCATCGGCGCACAGTTTGTGTGGTGCCTGCGCCCGGTTCGAGCCATCGACGAGATCGCTCGAACCCGGATACCCGGGCACCCAACCCCGATCGAAGGAATGACGTGAAGCTGCAGGTCGAACGCGACGTCCTGGCCGAAGCCGTTACCTGGGCCGTCCGTGGCCTGTCCCCGCGTCCGCCGGTGCCGGTGCTGTCCGGTGTGCTGCTGGAAGCGACGCAGGACGGCCTGACCCTGTCGGCGTTCGACTACGAGGTGTCCGCGAAGGTCACCGTGGCGGCGTCCGTTGACGAGCCCGGCATTGTGCTGGTGCCCGGCAAGCTGCTCGGCGACATCTCGCGCTCGTTCAAGAACAAGCCGGTCACGCTCACCGCCGACGGCAACAAGGTCGAAGTGGTGTGTGGCACGAGCCGGTTCGCGCTTCCGCAGATGCCGGTCGCCGACTACCCGACGTTGCCGACCTCGCCCGAGCCCTCCGGCACGATCGCCGGTGACGTGTTCACCAGCGCCGTGTCGCAGGTAGCAATCGCGGCCGACCGCTCCGACACGCTGCCGATCCTCACCGGCGTCCGGATGGAGATCGAGGGCGAGAAGGTCACGCTGCTGGCCACCGATCGCTACCGCCTCGCGATGCGCGAGTTCACCTGGCAGCCGGCCGCCACCGACGCCTCGCACGTCGCACTCATCCCGGCCCGCACGTTGCATGACACCGCCCGCGCACTCGGAGCCTCCGGCTCGGTCAACCTCGCGCTCGGCACCGCCGCCGGTGGCGAGGGGCTGGTCGGGTTCGAGGCCGGTCAGCGCCAGACCACCACCCGGCTGCTGGACGGTGAGTACCCGAAGGTCACCTCGATCTTCCCCACCAGCGTCGACACCAGCGCCGTCATCAAGACCAGTGAACTGGCCGAGGCGGTCAAGCGCGTCTCGCTGGTCGCCGAGCGCAACACTCCGGTACGTCTGCGCTTCAGCGAGGCACAACTGATCATCGAGGCAGGTCAGGGCGACGACGCCCAGGCCAGCGAGGCCGTTGAGGCCACGCTCACCGGCCCGGACATCGAGATCGCGTTCAACCCGCAGTTCCTGCTCGACGGCCTCGGCGCCGTCGGCACCGACTTCGTCCGCCTGTCGTTCACCCAGCCCAGCCGTCCGGCCGTGATGTCGGGCCAGGCCGAGCAGGACGGCGAGGCCGATGAGAGCTTTCGCTATGTGCTGATGCCGGTCCGCTTCGCCAGCTGACCCAGCCGCACGACGCACCGCACCAAACCGACCACGACATCGACCACAAGCAAGGAGTCAAGAACATGCAGATGGGTCTCATCGGTCTGGGCAAGATGGGCGGCAACATGCGTGACCGCCTCACGGCCGCCGGTCACGCCATCGTCGGGTACGACCGCAACCCCGACATCAGCGACGCCACGGATCTTCGTGACCTCGTCTCCAAGCTGGACGCCCCGCGCGCCGTCTGGGTGATGGTGCCGGCCGGCGACCCGACCCGCGACACGATCAAGTCGCTGGCCGAGCTGTTGGACGAGGGCGACATCATCGTCGACGGCGGCAACTCCAAGTTCACCGACGACCAGGCGAACGCCGACATGCTCAAGGAGCACGGCGTCGAGTTCGTCGACTGCGGCGTCTCCGGTGGTATCTGGGGCAAGGACAACGGCTACGGCCTGATGTGCGGCGGCGAGGAGAAGAACGTCGAGCGCCTCATGCCGATCTTCGACGCGCTGCGCCCCGAGGGTCCCCGCGAGGAAGGTTTCGTGCACGCCGGCGAGGTCGGCGCGGGCCACTACGCGAAGATGGTCCACAACGGCATCGAGTACGGCATGATGCACGCCTACGCCGAAGGCTTCGAACTGCTCGAGGCCAAGGACATCGTCAAGGACGTCGAGGGCTGCTTCCGCGCTTGGAGCCGCGGCACCGTCGTGCGCTCCTGGTTGCTCGACCTCATGGTCAAGGCGCTGGAGGAGACCCCGCACCTCGAGGGCATCAGCGAGTACTCCACCGACTCCGGTGAAGGACGCTGGACGCTGGAGGAGGCCATCAACCTTGCGGTCCCGATGCCCGTCCTGGCGTCTGCACTGTTCGCGCGCTTCACCTCGCGTCAGGAGAACTCCCCGCAGATGCAGGCGATCGCCGCGTTGCGCGGACAGTTCGGCGGTCACGAGGTCATGCAGTTCGGCGACGAGCCGTACCGCAAGGCCGCCAAGGAGGGCCAGGCCGAGGTCAGCCCCGCAGCGGAGAAGAAGGACACGTCCGGCGAGGCGACCCCCGGCGCGAAGAAGTCGGACAACTGAACGACGCAGCTGCGAAGCAGCGCTGTTGATCCTGTGGCTGGTTGAGCCCTACGGATGAGGAACGAATCCGTAGGTGCCGAAACCGGGTTCGCTCGACGGAGCACTCGCCCGCGCCGGTCGAACAACGCAGACGCATAGGCGACCGATCGAGCCCTCGGCGCCCGCTGCTTCGTCGTGGTCTTCCGGGCGACCCGCCCGCGATTACGCTGACGCAGTGCATGTACGCCATCTGTCCCTGATCGACTTCCGGTCCTATCCGGAAGCCGAGGTGGCGTTGGCACCCGGCATCACGACGTTCGTCGGACTCAACGGCCAGGGCAAGACGAACCTGGTCGAGGCGGTCGGCTACCTGGCGACGCTCGGCTCGCACCGTGTCTCCAACGACGCGCCCCTGGTCCGGGCCGGCGCGGAGAAGGCGTACATCCGGGCGGCGGTCGTTCGTGAGACCCACGAGCAGCAACTCGAACTCGAGATCAACCCGGGACGGGCCAACCGGGCCCGTCTGGGTCGGGCGGCGTCCACGCGTCCGCGCGACATCCTGGGAACGATCCGGACGGTGCTGTTCGCGCCGGAGGATCTGGCGTTGGTGAAGGGTGACCCGTCGACCCGCCGTCAGTTCCTGGACGATCTGCTGGTTGCCCGTCAGCCGAAGTGGGCAGGCGCGCGCAGCGACTACGAGAAGATCCTCAAGCAACGCAATGCGCTGCTGAAGGCGGCGCGCACCGGCCAGGACCGCGGCGCACTCGACGCGACCCTCCCGGTCTGGGACGAACACCTCGCCACGGTCGGCGCCAACCTCACGTACGCGCGCCTGCGCCTGCTGCGCGACCTGTGTCCGTTCATCGCGGACGCGTACGACGAGGTCAGCGCCGGGCAGGGCGATGCGCGGTTGACCTACCGCAGTTCGTTGCACGTGAAACTGTCCGATGAACTGGGGTCGGGTGAGGTGCCGCCGGTCGAGGAGATTGCGGCCGGCATGCACGAGACGTTCGATCAGATGCGTCGTGCCGAGGTCGAGCGTGGAGTCACGCTCGTGGGCCCGCACCGCGACGAGGTGGTGCTCGGTCTGGGAGACCTGCCCGCGAAGGGGTACGCCTCGCACGGCGAGTCCTGGTCGTTCGCGCTCGGTATGCGTCTGGCCGCGTTCCAGTTGTTGCGCACCGATCTCGGCACCGACCCGGTGCTGGTGCTCGACGACGTCTTCGCCGAGTTGGACGCCGGCCGCCGGGCCCGGCTGGCGGCGATGGTCGGCGACGCCGAACAGGTGCTGATCACCGCGGCTGTCGCGGACGATGTCCCGAAAGCCTTGAGCGGCAAGCGGTTCGACGTCGTGAGGGGCAAGGTCTCGGCTGCGGACGGGAGCTCAGAAGGGCAGACCGGGCCGGTCGTCGGGAACGATGAGGATGCCGGCGATGCGATCCCACCCGTCCCAGGCGACGCGTCCGTGCCAGGCGCCTGATTCACACTCCAGGGTCGTCGCGACGACGACGTCCCCTGCGAGTTCGGTACCAGTGTCGGCGGGCGTCCGGACCGCAAGTCCGCGGCAGCGCACCAGCGGGCCGTCGGCTCGTTCGACCGCGGCCCAGGTCGCTTCCATGTCGCGCACCGCGAGGACGGCGGCTGCGACCGGCGTCATCCTTTCGACCAGCGAGGCGGCCCGACCGTTCGCCAGGTCGGTGAACACCGCTTCGGTGGCGGCGATGAGTGGTTGCACAGCCCGCACCGGAGCTGCGCCGGTGTGTGGGTCGGGCTGCCCGAAGCGTTTGAAGACAGCCTGGCGCGACATCCCGAGTACCTGCCCGATCGTCTGCCAGGAGGCACCGTCCGCCCGGGCCGCGGCAACCGCCTCGTCCAGTGCGATCCGCGCATGGTCGAGACGTTGGTCGGCCACCAGGACCCGGTCGAGCGACCGGTCGGCATCGGGCACGGTCAGGAACGGTCCTTCCCGGTGGAAGCCGAGGCGGCCGGCAGGAGGACGCCGGCGATGATGAATCCGACAGCCCAGAAGGAGTTCTCGCCGGTGAGTGTTCCGACGATCGATCCGGCGACCACGCCGAGCAGACCGGCGATCGCGTAGGACCTCGGCTCCACGATGCCGCGCCGCTCCTTGTGGCCATAGCTGCCGGCGAGGAGCATCCCCCACAGCGCGAGCGCCAGGATCGCCCCGATCAGTGGGTAGGCCCACCACATGTCACCGTCGCCGCCGTTGATCACGAACATCGCGATGCCGGTGACCGCTGCGATCGCAGTGCCGACCAGCAGGTTGGGGACGGTGGGATTCGTCGTAACAGTCTTCTCGCCTCGTGCCGTCATGACTTCCACTGTGCGCGTCCACCGTCCAAGTGTCAACCTTTGGTTGACATGGTCTGATCGGGGGACGGTCGTACGCTGGGCAGGTGACCGAGGCGAGCGATGCGCAGCAGGACGACGTCATCGGCGACGAGCCGGACGACGTCGACTGGCGTGACGCGGCCCGCGAGGCGCTGGCCCGCGCCCGTCGATCGGCACGGGAGAAGGGGTTGCGACCGGGGCAGCAGCCGGTGCGTCGGCGTCCGTTCGGCGAAGCCGCGCGCACCAAGGACGACGGCCGTGACCCGTCCGCACTGGGTGACCAGATGGAGCGGATGCTGTCCGAGCGCGGGTGGAAGGTCGACGTCGCGGCAGGTTCGGTACTCGCGAAGTGGCCCGAGATCGTCGGCGCCGAAGTGGCCGCGCACGCGCAGGCGACCGGGTTCGAGGACGGCGTGCTGACCGTCCGCGCCGACTCCACCGCCTGGCGCACCCAACTCGGTTACATGACCTCGACCATCCTGGGCCGTATCGAGGAGGCGATCGGTCCGAACATCGTCACCGAGCTGCGTTTCCTGGGCCCGTCCGCGCCGTCCTGGAGCAAGGGGCCGCGTAAGGTGCACGGCGGACGTGGCCCTCGCGACACATATGGCTGATCGGGCCTTGGTGAGTAGACTCGAAAGGATGTAGCCCCGGGGAACGCCGGCTCCAGCAGTCGGCGAATCGAGGAGAAAGCAGGACCGCGATCGTGACCGACCCGAACGACGCCAACAGCCGACCGGACGACACCTTCGACAAGTTCTTCCGCCCGCGCCGCGACGGCAGCTTCGATGACAGCTCGAATGACGGACGCGGCTACGACGACGCCACCGACCCCGGCGTCCCGTCCGCGCCGTACGCCGATCAACGCACTCAGCAGGCTCCGGCGGCGGGCGCGCAGTACTACCAGCAGCCTGACCAGGGTTCGGGTTACCCCGAGCAACCGCCCGCTGCGCAGCAGGGACCCGGTCGCAAGACAGCCTTGTTGCTGCCACTCATGATCCTGCTGGCCTCGCTCGGCGTTCTGTCCTTCGTCGGCTACCTGTTGGTGGTCAACAACGACAAGAACGACGCGTCCGGCAACCAGAACTCTGCACCTGCCGCCACCAGCAGCATCACTGAGGGTACGGGCGCCCCGACGACCGACCGGCCGAGTTCACCGAGCACGGACCCGCGTACGAGTTCGCAACCCAGCAGCCCGACGTCCAGCCCCAGCACGCCGATCGCCCTTCCGGCCGGCAGCGACACCGGCTGTGGCGATGCCGCCTTCTCCACCAGCCCCGGGGTCACCTGTGCCTTCGCTTCCGGAGTTGCATCGCAGGCCCGCGCCATCCAGGCCGGCAGTTCGCAACAGATCGGCGCCAGATCGTCCGCCACGGGCAAGCAGTACGTCTTCGACTGTAACCATCCGGACGGCTCCTTCATCACCTGTGTGGGCACCTCCAAGCCCGACGACGGACGCCGTCCGACGGTCTACGTCGTGCCTGGCTGAGAGCGCCTCCCGGCACCCCAGGTCGAGGTGCCGGCGAAAAGGATGCTGGCGACGGCCAAGGAGGAGCGGTGGAAGACCGCGACGAGATAGGCCGACAGCCCGACCGCCCAGATCACCCAGGCACGCCGGGCCTCGGTCGCGGCGCCCAAGCCCAATCACCCCGGGGTCACCCCGGGGTCACCCCGGGTCGGGAGTGAGGTCGACCGCCTCGATGCCGGCGACGGCGACGGCCTCGTCACGGTCCGAGGTGTCACCCGAGACGCCGACGGCGCCGAGGACGCGCCCGTCGGCATCGCGGACCAGCACCCCGCCGGGGACGGGCACCAGCGAGCCGCCGATCGCCGACGTGACTGCGGCGATGAAGTAGGGCTGCTGCTCGGCCCGCTCCATCAGCGCCCGCGAGCCCATGCCCAGGGACAGCGCCCCGTGCGCCTTGCCAAGGGCGACCTCGAAGCGCTTGTTCGACGACCCGTCCTCACGCTCGACGGCGACGACGTGGCCGCCCGCGTCGATGACGACGACCGTCATGGGCTTGCAGTCCAGGTCGCGGGCGTACTTGCGACCCTGCGTGATGATCGTCCGGGCGGTCTCGAGGTCGATGTTCATCGGGTGCTCCTGGTGGTGGCCTTGTGGGCGAGACGGTGGCGGTGGAGGATCGGCTCGGTGTAACCGCTGGGCTGGTTGCCGCCCGCGAGCAACAGTTCGCGCGCCGCGAGGAAGGCGGCCCCGTCGAACGCTGGTGCCATCGGCTGGTAGGTCGGGTCGCCCTCGTTCTGAGTGTCGACGACGCGGGCCATTCGCCGCAGGGACTCGTCGACCTCCTCGGTGGTGACGACGCCGTGGAGGAGCCAGTTGGCGACGTGCTGCGAGGAGATGCGGCAGGTGGCGCGGTCCTCCATGAGCGGAGTGCCGCTGAGATCGGGGACCTTGGAGCACCCGACGCCGGCGTCGATCCAACGCACGACGTAGCCCAGCGTGCTCTGGACGTTGTTGTCCAGCTCGGCGCGACGCTCTTGCTCCGACCACGACGCCGGGTCGCCCAGCGGGATCGTGAGCAGATCAGTCCTGCTTGCCGGCTCACGGCGGGCGACCCGCTGCTGAACCTCGAAGACGTCGGTCTCGTGGTAGTGGATCGCGTGCAGCGTGGCGGCCGTCGGTGACGGTACCCAGGCGCAGGTGGCGCCGGCGCGCGGGTGCTCGCCCTTCTTGGCGAGCATGTCTGCCATGTTGTCCGGCGCCGCCCACATGCCCTTGCCGATCTGGGCCCGCCCCCGCAAACCGCAGGCGATGCCGACGTCGACGTTGTTCGCCTCGTAGGCGCGGATCCACGCCTCGTTACGCATGTCGTTCTTGCGCACCATCGGCCCGGCGTGCATGGAGGTGTGGATCTCGTCGCCGGTCCGGTCGAGGAATCCGGTATTGATGAAGACCACGCGATCCCGGGCGGCTGCGATGCACGCCTTGAGGTTCAGCGTCGTGCGCCGCTCCTCGTCCATGATCCCGACCTTGATCGTCTGCGGGGGGAGCCCGAGAGTCTGCTCCACCCGAGTGAAGAGCTCGCAGGTGAAGGCGACCTCGTCCGGGCCGTGCATTTTCGGCTTGACGGCGTACATGGAGCCGGTGCGGGAGTTGCGCAGCCGGGTGTTGCCGCGCAGGTCGTGGGCGCTGCCGAGAGCCGTGACGAGCGCGTCGAGGATCCCCTCGGGGACCGCGTTGCCGTCCCGGTCCAGCACCGCGTCCGTGGTCATTAGATGACCGACCTGCCGGATGAACAGCAGGGCGCGGCCGTGCAGGGTGACCGACTCGCCCGACGGGGACACGCAGGAGCGGTCCGGGCTCATCTCTCGGACGAACCTCGCCCCGTCCTTCGCGACCTCGGCCTGCAGCGTGCCCTGCATCAGCCCGAGCCAGTTGCGGTAGCCGACCACCTTGTCGCCGGCGTCGACGGCGGCAACGGAGTCCTCGAGGTCCATGATCGTGGAGACGGCCGCCTCCAGCACCACGTCCTTGACGCCCGCAGCGTCCTGCGAACCGATCGGGTGATCTCGGTCGATGAGGATCTCGACGTGCAGCCCGTGGTGGACCAGGACCACCGCGTCCACCGTCTCCGGCGCACCGCGGTAGCCGACGAGCTGGCCCGGGGACGCCAGCCGCAGCGTCTGGTCCCCGACCTGGACGACCAGGCCGTCCGGGTCGACGGCGTACCCCGTGGCGTCCGCGTGCGAGCCACCCTCGAGGGGAAAGTGCTCATCGAGCAGCGCGCGGCCGCGGGCGATGACCTCGGCGCCGCGAGCAGGGTTGTACGACGACGACCCGCGCGCCAGCTCGCCCTCGTCGGGGATCACGTCGGTCCCGTACAGGGCGTCGTAGAGCGAGCCCCACCGGGCATTGGCGGCGTTCGCCGCGAACCTGGCGTTCAGGAGTGGGACCACCAGCTGCGGGCCGGCCTGGCCGGTGATCTCGGTGTCGACGCCCGAGGTGGTGACCTGGACGTCGGCGGGCTCGTCGGCCAGGTACCCGATCTCGCGCAGGAAGGAGGTGTACACCTGCGGGTCGGGCACGCCCGGACGCGACCGGTGGAACTCGTCGATCTGCGCCTGCAGCTCGTCGCGGCGCGCGAGGAGAGCGCGGTTGCGAGGGGTGAGGTCGTGGATGAGCGCGTCCGCGCCCGACCAGAATGCCGACGGCTCGACGCCGGAACCCGGCAGTGCCTCCTCGGTGATGAAGCGGTGCAGCGGCTCCGCGACGCTCAGCCCACCGATTTGTACCCTTCCCTGCATCCCAAAGCCTCATTCCGTATCGTGGAATCAATGTTCGCACTACGGAAGATATGGTTCTTCGGTCGGCGCTGTCAACGGCCGGGCCGCAAACATGAGGTTTGCTCCAACGACCACCGATCGAGCACCGATCGCACAGAACTCGCCCAGAGCGTTCTGAACCCCCGGTCGACGTATCGGGAGTTGGAGACGGTCCTGAAAATGGCTTCTGGGTGCCCTGCAGCGCGTCAGAGGGTGTCCTGGGGATGGCGACAAGGTAGACTTTCCAAGGTTTGGGTCAGGTCTATTCGAGGAGCACTGTGACCGACAGTTCGCAGCAGGGCAATGGCAAGCAGGACGATCCGGAGGACCTTCCGCAGAACACGGTCGAAGAGGCTGTCGTCCACGTGGGGCCCGACGGCGAAGTCATCTACGACGCGTCCGCAATCCAGGTGCTCGAGGGGCTGGAGGCTGTCCGTAAACGTCCGGGCATGTACATCGGCTCGACCGGTGCGCGTGGCCTGCACCACCTGGTCTGGGAGATCGTCGACAACGCGGTCGACGAGGCGCTCGCCGGGCACAACGACCGCGTGCTGGTCACCCTGCGTGAGGACGGCGGTGTCGAGGTCACCGACCACGGTCGCGGTATCCCCACCGGCATGAACGAGCAGTACGGCATCAGCACCGTCGAGCTCGTGCTCACTCAGTTGCACGCGGGCGGCAAGTTCGGCGGCGGTGGATACAAGGTCTCCGGTGGCCTGCACGGTGTGGGTTCCTCGGTTGTCAACGCGCTGTCGTCCCGGCTCGATGTGCAGGTGCGCCAGAACGGCCGCGTCTTCGAGATGTCGTTCACCAAGGGTGAGCCCGACGCGCCGCTGGCCGACGTCCGCGCGATGGAGAAGGACGAACCGTCCGGCACCACGCTCACCTTTTGGGCGAGCGAGGAAATCTTCGACACCACCGACTACGACTTCGAGACGATCCGCTCCCGCTTCCAGCAGACGGCCTTCCTGAACAAGGGGCTGACGATCTCGCTCACCGACGCCCGGGTGCAGGCCGACGCCGCGGACGACGAGGGTCTGGACGACCTGAAGGAGATCGGCGAGGAGGCGTCCGACGCCCCCGAGGAACAGGCCTCCGCCAAGGACAAGAAGCGCACGGTCACCTACCGCTACGACAACGGCCTGCTCGACTACGTCAGGCACCTCAACAGCTCCAAGCGCAACGAGCCGGTCAACGACGAGATCATCGCGTTCGAGACCGAGGACGCCTCGCGCATGCTGTCGGTCGAGATCGCGATGCAGTGGACGACCTCGTTCAGCGAGTCGGTGCACACCTACGCCAACGCGGTGAACACCCACGAGGGCGGCACCCACGAGGAAGGCTTCCGCGCGGCGATGACCAAGCTGGTCAACGACTTCGCCCGCGACCAGAAGCTGCTCAAGGAGAAGGACGACAACCTCACCGGTGACGACATCCGTGAGGGTCTGACCGCGGTCATCTCGGTGAAGCTCGGCGAGCCGCAGTTCGAGGGTCAGACCAAGACCAAGCTCGGCAACTCCGAGGTCAAGGGTTTCGTCCAGGCCGCGGTGCGTGACGAGTTCGGGCACTGGCTGCAGGCGCACCCCAACGACGGCAGGAACATCGTCCGCAAGGCGATCCAGGCGTCCGCCGCCCGGATGGCCGCCCGCAAGGCGCGGGAGGCCACCCGCCGCAAGGGCCTGCTGGAGTCCGGTGGTCTGCCCGGCAAGCTCAAGGACTGCCAGAGCAACGACCCCACGATCTCCGAGGTCTACATCGTGGAGGGCGACTCCGCCGGCGGTTCGGCGGTGCAGGGGCGCAACCCCTACAACCAGGCGATCCTGCCGATCCGCGGCAAGATCCTCAACGTCGAGAAGGCCCGCATCGACAAGGTGTTGGCCAACAACGAGGTGCAGGCGTTGATCTCCGGCTTCGGCACCGGCATCGGCGAGGACTTCGACATCAGCAAGGCGCGCTACCACAAGATCGTGCTGATGGCCGATGCCGACGTCGACGGCATGCACATCCGCACCCTGCTGCTGACCCTGCTGTTCCGTTTCATGCGTCCGCTGATCGAGGCCGGCTACGTCTACCTCGCTCAGCCGCCGTTGTACCGCATCAAGTGGAGCAACCACGAGCACCAGTTCGTGTTCTCCGACAAGGAGCGCGACGCTGCGGTGCGCGAGGGCCTGTCGCAGGGCTGGCGGATGCCGAAGGACAACGGGGTGCAGCGCTACAAGGGTCTCGGCGAGATGAACTACCAGGAACTCTGGGAGACCACCATGGACCCCGACCACCGCACCCTGCTGCAGGTCACGCTCGACGACGCCGCCGCGGCCGACGAGATCTTCTCGATCCTGATGGGCGAGGACGTCGAGAGCCGGCGCGGGTTCATCCAGCGCAACGCCAAGGACGTCCGCTTCCTCGACATCTGAGTTCATGCACTCCGGTTTCGCCGCGGACCAGCGAGAACTGACCAACTCCGCAGGTGCCGAAACCAAGGTGACGCGCCACGCAAACCTCAACGCATTTCGCTTCTCTGACAAGGGAATTCAATGACTGACAATGACGGCACCGGCAACAACACGATGGACGAGAACGGCGTCGTGACCGGCAACCGGGTCGACCCCGTCGACCTGAACACCGAGATGCAGCGCAGCTACATCGAGTACGCGATGAGCGTGATCGTCAGCCGCGCGCTGCCCGACGTCCGCGACGGCCTGAAGCCGGTGCACCGCCGGATCATCTACGCGATGTACGACGGGGGTTACCGCCCCGACCGCGGTTACAACAAGTGTTCGCGCGTGGTCGGTGACGTGATGGGTCAGTACCACCCGCACGGTGACTCGGCGATCTACGACGCGATGGTGCGCCTGGTCCAGCCGTGGTCGCTTCGGTACCCGCTGATCGACGGCCAGGGCAACTTCGGTTCGCCGGGCAACGACGGTGCGGCCGCCCCGCGATACACCGAGTGCAAGATGGCGCCGCTCGCGATGGAACTGGTGCGCGACATCGACCAGGACACCGTCGATTTCGAGCCCAACTACGACGGTAAGACACTGCAGCCGACCGTGCTGCCCGCGCGTTTCCCGAACCTGTTGGTCAACGGCTCGGCCGGTATCGCGGTCGGTATGGCCACCCAGATCCCGCCGCACAACCTGCGTGAGGTCGCCGCCGGTGCTCAGTGGTTGCTCGACAATCCCGAGGCCGACCGCGAGGAACTGCTGGAGAAGCTGCTCGAGATCATCCCGGGGCCTGACTTCCCCACCGGCGCCCTCATCCTGGGCAAGAAGGGCATCGAGGACGCCTACCGCACCGGCCGCGGGTCGATCACGATGCGCGCGGTCGTCAACGTCGAGGAGATCCAGGGCCGCCAATGCCTGGTGATCACCGAACTGCCCTACCAGGTCAACCCCGACGCCCTCGCCGAGAAGATCGCGTTGCTGGTCAAAGAAGGCAAGATCGCCGGCATCGCCGACCTGCGCGACGAGACCTCCGGGCGCACCGGCCAGCGCCTGGTCGTCGTCCTCAAGCGCGACGCCGTGGCGAAGGTGGTGCTGAACAACCTCTACAAGCACACCCAGCTGCAGCAGAACTTCGGCGCCAACATGCTCGCCCTGGTCGACGGGGTGCCGCGGACGCTGCCGATCTCGGCGTTCATCCGGCACTGGGTCGACCACCAGATCGACGTCATCGTCCGCCGTACCAAGTGGCGTCTGGCGCGTGCCGAGGAGCGCATCCACATTCTGCGTGGTCTGCTCAAGGCGCTCGACATGCTGGACGAGGTCATCGCTCTCATCCGGCGCTCGGCGTCGGCCGATGCCGCACGCAGTGGCTTGATCGAGTTGCTCGATGTGGACGAGATCCAGGCCAACGCGATCCTGGCGATGCAGTTGCGTCAGCTGGCCGCACTGGAGCGTCAGCGCATCATCGACGAGCACGACGAATTGCAGACCAAGATCGACGACTACAACGACATCCTGGCCAAGCCGGAGCGCCAGCGGCAGATCGTCAGTGACGAACTTGCCGACATCGTCGGCAAGTACGGCGACGACCGCCGTACCCAGATCGTCCCCTTCGACGGTGACATGTCGATGGAAGATCTGATCCCGGCCGAGGACGTCGTCGTCACCATCACCCGGGGTGGTTACGCCAAGCGGACGAAGGTCAGCGAGTACCGTGCGCAGCGTCGCGGCGGCAAGGGAGTGCGCGGGGCCACCCTGCGCGGCGACGACGTCGTCAGTCACTTCTTCATCACCAGCACGCACAACTGGCTGCTGTTCTTCACCAACAAGGGCCGGGTCTACCGGATCAAGGCGTACGAGTTGCCCGAGGGCAGCCGCGACTCCAAGGGCCAGCACGTCGCGAACATGCTCGCGTTCCAGCCCGACGAGAAGATCGCCGGCGTGATGGCGCTGACCAACTACGAGGCGTCCGACTACCTCGTGCTGGCCACCCGTCGCGGACTGGTCAAGAAGACCCGCCTCACCGAGTACGACTCCCCGCGTTCGGGTGGTCTGATCGCGGTCAACCTGCGAGACGGCGACGAACTTGTCGGCGCGGGCCTGTGCTCGTCCAGCGACGACATCCTGCTGGTCTCGCGCAAGGGTCAGTCGGTCCGCTTCCACGCGACCGACGAGACGATCCGTCCGATGGGACGCTCCACGTCCGGAGTCACCGGCATGAAGTTCCGCGCGGGCGACGAACTGCTGTCGATCTCGGTCGTCGACGAGGGCACCGATCCCGACTTGTTCGTGGTCTTCGTCAACGGTCTCGCCAAGCGCACCGCGGCGTCGGAGTACCCGGTCAAGGGACGCGCGACGCTCGGTGTGAAGGTCGCCAACATCTCCGATCGCGGCGGTGAACTCGTCGGCGCACTCACCGTCGAGGAGGGTGACGAGGTGCTCGTCGTCATGGAGAAGGGAAAGATCGTCCGCTCGCGCGCGGACGAGGTGCGCCGCACCGGCCGCTCCACGCAAGGGGTGCAGTTCGCGACTCCCGACAAGGGTGATGCGATTGTTGCCGTGGCGCGCAACGCCGAGAGTGACGTTGTCGCCGAGGAAGTTGTAGGTTCGACCGAGTCGCCGGAGGAAGAAGCTCTGGTCGACGGTACGACGCAGGACCTCACCGTCGCACCGGCGGACGAGCCCGCGGACGAGGCCATGAATGACGTGGCCGACGATGTAACACCTGAGACCGACGGAACTGGAGACCAGGAGTGAGCACCCCCACCGGCGGTCGCCGGACCACCCCGGCCGACGCGGCGAAGAGGTTGCCGGCCGGCTCGCGCAGCGAACAGCGCGGCACCGGTGAGCGACGCCCGGCTGCGGCCGGTCAGCGACCCGCGCAACGGCCGGGTCAGCGTCCTGCAACCGGTCGTCCGGCGCAGCGGCCGGGACGTGCGACTCCCCGGCGCGTCCGCCTTACGGTCTCGCGGATCGACCCGTTCTCGGTGTTCAAGATCAGCTTCCTGCTGTCGGTCGCGATCGGTATCGCCGCCGTCGTGATGGTCGGCGTGCTGTGGACGGTGTTGGCCGGCATGGGTGTCTTCGACAACCTCAACGAGTTGCTGCGCACCCTCGACAGCGAGGGGTCGAACTTCGATTTGATGGACTACATCGGCTTCGGCAAGGTGCTGTCTCTGTCAGTATTGATCGGGGTGATCGACGTCATCTTGATGACGGCGATCGCGACACTGATGGCGTTCTTGTACAACATCTGTGCCTCCCTTGTCGGTGGTTTGCAGCTCACGCTGACGGACGACTAGGCACCGTTTTGGAGCCCTGTGCACGCATGGGGTAACCTCATTCGGCGTTGCCCTAACGGGCAACTCGTCGAATGGCGGACGGGCCTATAGCTCAGTCGGTTAGAGCGCTTCCCTGATAAGGAAGAGGTCACAGGTTCAAGTCCTGTTAGGCCCACCACCGTTCGAACAACTCAAGGAGACACCCATGAGGAAAGCACTGATGGTCGTCGCAGCTGCCGGCGCAGCCGCGTTCGCGAGCCAGAAGTATAAGCAGGGTCAGGTCGGTAAGGACATGTGGTCCAAGGCTTCCGACAAGCCCGGCGAGAAGAGCTTCGACGCCACTGGCACCGCCAGCTGACGTCCCGGGTCACGCGGGTTTTCGGACGCGGGTGGCCCACTCTGGGGGTATGGCGCAATTGGTAGCGCACCTGCTTTGCAAGCAGGGGGTTAGGGGTTCGAGTCCCCTTACCTCCACATATTGATTGTTCGAGTCGCTCCGTCAGTTCGCTGGCGGAGCGACTCACTTCGTTCGTCCGCTCGCCTGCGACCTTGACTGCGCGACGTCTCACACAGTCCGCTTCTCGTGGTTTGAGGAACCGTGTTGGTGGCCTATCGCTCAGCGGTCGTGGGAGCCTGATCCTCGCTGAGTCAGTTCGCCGGCGGAGCGACTCACTTCGTTCGTCCGCTCGCCTGCGACCTTGACTCGAGTAACCGTGTCGGTCGCCTGAAGCTCTCTGTCCGTGGGACCTTCTTGACTGAGTCAGTCGTTCAACTGCGATCGCAGTGACGGGTTTTCCGCAACCGCTTGACCGGGTGCTGAGACGGCCTCATGCTCCAGGTATGCCTCGCACACTCCTCACGGTCGCAGCAGCCTGCGCGCTCGCGTTCTCCGTCTCCGCTCCGATGACGCACGCGTCAGCCGACACCCAGACCAACGAGGGTCGGTTCCACAAGACCGCCGCCACCCGGCTGATCGACACCCGCCTGTCCTCCGGTCCGGTCGCCAAGGGCGGATCGCTGCGTGTCCCGGTCGCTGGGACATCGGGTGTTCCGGCGGTCGGTGTGAAGGCTGCCGTCGTCAACATCACCGCCATCGACACCTCGGCCACGGGCTGGATCACCGCGTACGCCACCGGACAGGCAAAGCCGTGGACGTCCGCGGTCAACTTCGAGCGGGGCTGGACCGGAGCGACGACGGCAACCGTCCCGGTCGGTTCGGACGGATCGATCACGCTGTCACTCGGGAACGCGTCCGCGAATGTCGCCGTCGACCTGATCGGTTACTACTCCACTGCGGCCGACACCACCGAGCTCGGTTCACTGGCGCTGATCGCCGACGGGTTCCGCTTGAGCGATACCCGGCAGACCACCGGTCCGGTACCTGGCGGGGCGACGATGCTTCAGACCTTCCGGTGGGACAACCCGATCGCCAAGCCGACCTCCGTGGCGGTGAACCTCACCGCCGTGAAGCCCGAGGCGTACGGCTGGCTCACCGCCTATTCGGGCGCCACCGTTCCCAAGACGTCGTCGGTCAACTTCACCACCGGACGGACGGTGGCCAACTACACGATCGTTCCGGTCACCGACCTGGGCGGGGGCACCTACGGGTTCTCGGTCCACAATGGTTCGGCCGGCGCGACCGACGTGGTGGTCGATCTGCTCGCGGCCTACTACGACAACCCGAACGGCCTGGGCTTCGTGTACAACAACGTGGCTCCGCGCCGCATCATCGACACTCGCGTGGGTATCGGTGCACCGAAGGCTCCGATCGGTCCTGACTCGGTCCTGGTCACTGCGCCGCCGGCCGACCTGTACGGACAGTTCACCCTCGGGTTCACCGGCACGATCACCGGGGTCAAGCCCACCGCCAACACGTACATCACGCAGTACAGCGGGATGAACGCCGACCCCGGCACCAGCAACCTCAACCTCGTTGCCGGGCAGAACCAGTCGAACGGTTTCGGCACGACGTCCCGGATCGACGACCAGCACAAGCGGTACCTCAGCCTCTACAACCAGAGCGGTTCGGTCGACGTGGTCGAAGACGTCACCGGTCGCTTCGACGCCAGCCCCGAGTTGATCGCCAACTGGCCGAACCTGCCCGGTCTGACCCAGCCGGCCAAGGGATTCTCGGCCCCAGCACCGCGCATCGTGCGTTGACCCTTCTGCCGAGGGCACGCTGAATGCATCAGGGAACTCCGTATACGCAGTTCCCTGATGTGTGATGTCTCGTGACTTCTGGGTGTCCCGGATGTCATGACATTCGGGACACCCGAGTGTCGTGACATCCGGGACACTCATCAGGCATGGCTGATGAGATCTCGCGTGTTGTTCGTGAT
>NZ_BAAGZR010000021.1:0-28478 GCF_054778255.1 Yimella radicis | reverse complement strand
GCACAGCATCACGAACAACACGCGAGATCTCATCAGCCATGCCTGATGAGTGTCCCGGATGTCACGACACTCGGGTGTCCCGAATGTCATGACATCCGGGACACCCAGAAGTCACGAGACATCACACCTGGTGGGTTCGACGGTGAACAGTAGGTTCGCGGGTCAGACGACCTGCAGAGCCAGGGGCTCCAACTCGCGGGCGATGCGTCCGTTGCCGGGGTGCCCGACGGCGGTGAAGGTCCAGCCGCCGCCCTGACGCGACACCTTCGCCATCACCAGCGCGGTGTGCGTGCCCGAACCCGACAGCTGGAAGCGGGCCAACTCGGTGTCGTTCGCGTTCGAGTCGACGACCCGGACGAACGCGTTGTCGACCTCGGAGAAGTTCTCACCCGAGAAGGAGTTCACGACGAACACGATGTGCTCGACCGAGCCCGAGACGGCGGTCAGGTCGACCACGATCGACTCGTCGTCGCCGTCGCCGGCACCGGTGAGGTTGTCACCGGTGTGCTGGATCGAACCGTCCTGACTGCGCAGATTGCCGAAGTAGACGGTGTCGAGCACACGTCCCCCACCGATCACGAGCGCGGACGCGTCCAGGTCGATGTCCTTCTGCACCTGCTTGCTGCCACCGAACAGACCCTTCTTGGTGACGACCTTGGTGTCCCAGCCCAGGCCCATCCGGACGCGGGACAACTGGCCGCCGTCCTGCTTGGCCAGGTTGACGGTCTGACCCTTGCTCAGGTTGATGCTCATCGTGCTTCTCCTAGCTGTTGGTTGTTGCTGTCTTCTCAGCCAACGCGTGGCCGGAGTCGTCGGTTTCATCGTCCCTCTTGTTGGCGACGACCGAGGAGATCCACGCTCCCGCGATGAACGCGATGCCGACTCCGCCGATGATGAACTCGCTCAGGTATGCCTGGATGGTCAGGATCAGCATGATCGCGAGCGCACCGATGGCCCAGTGGGCGCCGTGCTCGAGGTAGCGGTACTCCGCGAGCGTGCCTTCGCGCACCAAGTAGATGGTCATCGAACGTACGCAGAGCGCACCGACACCGAGACCCATCATGATGATCAGCGGGTCGGGCGTGATGGCGAAGGCGCCGATGACTCCGTCGAAGCTGAACGTGGCGTCCAGGACCTCCAGGAACATGAACATCGAGAACGCGGCCTTACCCGCGAGCTTGACGACCTCACCACGCGACTCGGCTTCCTCGAACTCGTGGTCCTTCTCCTCCTCGCGGGCCTCCATCATCGACGACAGGCCGTTGACCGAGAGGTACAGGACGATGCCGAGCAGGCCGGCGAACAACACCTGGCTGCGGATCTCGGTGGTCTCGGCGAGGAACTCCGCGGCGAGCAGCAGCACGATACCGGCGATGATCACCGACAGCACATCGAGCTTGCCCAGCTTCTGCAGCGGACGCTCGATCCACTTCAGCCACAGGATGTCGCGCTCGTCGAACAGGAAGTCCAGGAACAGCAGCAGCAGGAACATTCCACCGAAGGCGGCGATGCTCGGGTGTGCCTCGTTCAGGATGTAGCCGTAGGTGCCCGGGGTTTCCGGGTTGCCCTTCTCCAGCGCGAGATTGACCGCCTCGATCGGGCCGATGCCACCGGTGAGGGTGACAATGAGGAACGGGAAGACCAGCCGCATACCGAAGACGGCGATCAGGACGCCGATCGTCAGGAAGATCTTCTGCCAGAACTCGTTCAGTCGCACGAGGTACTTGGCGTTGACCGCCGCGTTGTCGAACGAGAACACGATCTCGACGAGGATCAGGATGGCGGTGAGGACGACGGCTGCCCAGCCGTCGTAGAAGAAGGCGACGATCAGGACGATCGCCGCGACGATCAGGTCCGGAGTGAAGTGCCGAAGAGCTTTCATTTCTGCTTTCGTGACGGGGGTTCAGGCACGACGCAGCCGCCTCAGCGTGACTGAGGCGGCTGCGATCAGTGGTGGTTCAAGCGGTGGATCAGCCCACCGAGAGGCCGAAGTCGGTGATGACGCCACCGAGACCGCTCGAGTAGCCCTGGGCGATGGCGCGGAACTTCCACTCGCCACCGTTGCGGTACAGCTCGCCGAAGATCAGCGCGGTCTCGGTCGAGGCGTCCTCGCCGAGGTCGAAGCGAACGCCCTTCTCGGCGTTCGTGGGGTCGTCGGCGTCGAAGACGCGGATGTAGGCGTCAGCGACCTGACCGAAGTTCTGGCCGCGCTGGTCGGCCTGGTCGATCGAGGCGATGAAGACGACCTTCTCGACGTCTGCGGACACACGGGTCAGGTCGACCTGGATCTGCTCGTCGTCGCCGTCGCCCTCACCGGTGCGGTTGTCACCCTGGTGGGTGACGGCGCCGTTGTCGGCCTGCAGGTTGTTGTAGAAGACGAAGTCGGCGTCGCTGCGGACCTTGCCGTCGGCGCCGCACAGCAGCGCTGACGCGTCGAGGTCGAAGGGGGCACCGTCGGTGGTGCGCGGGTTCCAGCCGAGACCGACGATCGCCGTGGTCATGCCGGGTGCGGCCTTGGCCAGCGAGATGTTGCCGCCCTTGCTGAGGCTGACTGCCATGTTTTTCCCTTTCTGCTCAGGCGCGGGGCCTGATGGTCGTTCGAACGGTCCTGAAGTCTTCAGAACAGTGGCGTGAACGGATCGCGCCAAGTCATCTGGTCGTATCCGTAGACGCCGGCCACCTGCTGCAACGTTCCGCTGAAGGGGTCGTGTTCCGCTCGGAGCACGATTCTTCCTTCCACGACGTAACCGGTGATCAGCGCCTTGGCCCCGAAGGTGGCCGAGCGGTCGAGAACGACCTCCAACCGCGACCCCCCGTAGGTCTGCACCACCAAGGTACCCCCGGGCATCGACCGGTCGGACGTCTGCGGCAGTCCGATGACGAAGAATCTCGCGGCGCGTTTGATCCCGCGCAGGTTGACCGTGACGCCCTGGGTGGTCGAGCGGAAGATCGGACTGTGCGGGTCGGGACCCTGCGGACGCATGCCCGGCAGCACGATCGACTCACGTTGGTCGACGGTCTCGAACAGGCAGCCCAGCAGCAACTGGTTCGGCTGCGCGGTCGCAGCGGTGAACTCCAACGCGCCTGCGGACGACTGCATACGGGTGAGGTGGACGACGGGGTCCTCGACCGTCAGGATGCGTCGTTCTCCTTCGTCAATGGTGGGGAGGCCGAGTTCATGGTTGACCAACGGGGTGAACCTTCCGGTGGAAGCCTGCACCGGCGCCGATCCGGACGGACCGGACAGGTCGAGCAGGTTGTTGCTCGTCGGGACGGGCGCGTTTCTGCTCGGCGGCTCGACCCTCTGCTCGACCCGCTGCTCGGATCCGCCGAGGTCCAGCGGGTTGGAGCGCGGCGCAGACGGCCGGCTCGGCGGGGTCGGATCCGATCCGCCGAGGTCGAGCGGATTGCCTCCCCCACCGCTCGGTCCCTGGGAGCGACCCGGCGCAGGCGTCGGGTCGGAGCCACTCAGATCGAGCGGGTTCCTTCCGGCGGACGAGGCCTGTGGCTGAGGGGACGACGGTGCGGGTGCGGGGGTTTCGGGGCGGGACAGGTCGAGCGGATTCGACTGCGGTGCAGGCCGATCGGCGACCGGTGACTGGGCTGGAGGGGCATCACGGCCCGGGCGCGCCGCGCGTCCGGTCAGGAAGTCGGCGACCGGTGAGGCGCTCGAACCGTTCGATGCCGGTCGCGACGCCGCCTGCGGTTGCTCGCGGCGACGGGCACGAAGGAAACCGAAGTCGCTCACAGGTTGACCCCGAAGTCGCGCGCGACTCCCTTGAGCCCGTCGGAGTAGCCGGCGCCGAGCACCCGCAGTTTCCATTCGCCCGAGTGGCGGTAGAGCTCGATGAGCGACAGCGCGGTCTCGCCGCGCAGGCCGGGGACCAAATCGTCCGTGGTCACCACGGATGCTCCGCCGTCGAGGTTGAGCACTCGGACGACCAGGCGCCGCAACTGGCCGAGCGTCCGGCGTCCGCCGCCGCCCTCGTTGACGTAGAGAACGAAGACGATGCGCTGCACCTCGTCCGGCACGCCGCTGAGATCGACCTCGACCTGCTCGTCGTCGTCACCCATCGTGTCGGTGACGTGTCCAGTGGACAGATCGGCCGAGACCATCTGGTTGAAGTGGACGACGTGCTCCTGGCTGAGTGCCTTGCGGTCGCTGCCGCAGAGCACGGTGAGCAGGGTGAGACTGTCGTGCAGGAAACGCTCGGCTCCGGCGTCCCAGTCGACGCCGACGACCAGGCCCTTCAGGCCGGGCACTTCACGGGTGAGGGCGACATTGGCCCCCTTCGCCATCGGACTCACGCTCGCCACCCTAATCGGGAGACGCTGACGATGGGTCGTCGGTGGCCTGCGCGGGTGGTTGGGAAAGCGACGGACGCGCCACCTACCGGTGACGCGTCCGTCGTGGTGAGTCGCTCAGCGACGGCCGGCGTCGCTTCCCCGCTTGGGGTTTTGCCGGATGGCATCGATCTCGCTGCGGATCTCGTCGCGGATCGTTTTCTCGAACCGGCGACGGCGACCGTGCACGAGTTCGGCGTGCTTGCCGACAAGCTCCTTGCCGGTCGAGATCGCCATCAGGATCAGCACGATGCTGAACGGCAACGCGACCAGGATCGCCATCGTCTGCAGCGCGGCGAGGCCCTCGCCTCCCGCTCCACCGGTGAGGATCAGGGCTGCGGCGATGCCGCCCTCGAGCGAGGACCACATCACCCGGCTCCACACCGGCGGGTTCGGGTTGCCGCCCGAGGCGATCATGTCGACCACGAACGAACCGGAGTCGGAGCTGGTCACGAAGAAGACCACCACGAGGATGATCGCGATGACGCTGAGCAGCGTCGAAGCGGGCAGTCCGTCGAGCAACTGGAACAGGGCCAGGTCGGTCGAGACCTTGCCGTCCTTGATCAGACCCTTATCGCCGAAGATCTCGCGGTGCAGACCGGACCCGCCGAAGATCGCGAACCACAGGCAGCCGAGCAGGGTCGGGACGAGCAGGACGCCGGCGACGAACTCGCGCACCGTGCGTCCGCGCGAGATGCGGGCGATGAACACGCCCACGAACGGTGACCAGCTGATCCACCAACCCCAGTAGAACGTCGTCCAACCGGACAGCCAGTCCTTGCCGGCGTCGCCCTCGAAGGCGAGCGTGCGGAAGCTGAGCGAGAGGAAGTTCTGCAGGTAGGAGCCCAGCTGCTGCACGAAGTCAGCCATCAGGAACATCGAGGGTCCGAGCACCAGGACGATGAGCATCAGCAGTCCCGCGATGCCCATGTTGAGGTTCGACAGGAATTTGATGCCCTTGTCGACGCCGGTGACCACCGAGATCGTCGCGATGGCGGTGATACCGATGATGAGCGCGACCAGCAGCCAGGTGCTGACCGTGCCGGAGTCGTCGGTCTCAGCGACGCCGAGGTGTCCCAGGCCGGCGCCGACCTGCGAGACGCCGAACCCGAGCGAGGTGGCGACGCCGAACAGGGTGCCAACGACGGCGAGGACGTCGATGACGTCACCCAGCCAGCCCTTCACCCGGTCACCGAGCAGCGGTTCGAGCGCCCAACGGATGGAGATGCTGCGTCCCTTGCGGTGCACCGCGTAGGCGACGGACAGACCGACCACCACGTAGATGGCCCAGGCGTGCAGGCCCCAGTGCAGGAAGGTGGAGTCCATCGCGGCGCGCGCCCTGGCGGGCTCGGAGGTGCTGGTGCCGGGCGGCGGTGACGAGAAGTGGTTGAGCGGTTCGGCGACGCCCCAGAAGACCAGGCCGATGCCCATGCCGGCGGCGAACAGCATTGCGAACCATGACGGCAGCGAGAACTCCGGATCGTCCTCGGGCTTACCCAGGACGATATTGCCCATCGGCGAGAACACCAGCCAGAGTGCCCAGAACACGAACCCGGTCACGGTGATGACGTAGAACCAACCGAGATCGCGGACGACCGTGTCGTTCGCCTTGGTCAGCACGTCGTTCATCTGGCTCGGCATGATGAGCGCGGCAGCTACGAACAACAGCAGAATGATCGCGGCCGGCCAGAAGACCCGTGGCGCCTCCACCAAGCGCTTCTTGCCGTCCCCCGGCGGACTGTCGGTGGTGGTCGATGGCGGTGTCGATGAACTCATGAATCGGTCTCCTCGTCGGCGGCAGCACAAAATGCCCCCGTCGTCCGTCGTTGCAGTTGTCGTGCCTGAAGCATCTATTCAAGGCAGACATGGGTGCCCGCTCGCAAGTCCACGTGACTCGTTTGCGCAACGAACAAGCGCCGAGGCGACACCATGGGTGCATGGAACTCGAGGAGACGTTGGCCCAGCTACGAGCCGCACTGAACGAGGCGATGCACGACCGCGATCAGCCCGCCGTGATGGCGTTACGGACCGCCATCTCCGCGCTGCAGAACGCCGCAGCGGTGCCTGCGGACGGTCGCGGTGGGTCGATCGAGGAATCACCGAGCGGGGCCGGCGCCACCGACGTCCCACGGCACGAGCTCACTCCGCACGAAGTGCAGTTCATCATCGAGACCGAGGTCGATCTACGCGAAGCAGAGGCCGCATCGTGCGAGCGCCTCGGACAGCATGAGCGGGCCGAACGACTGCGGGCCGAGGCGGACGCCCTCGCGCCCTGGACCACCTGACCCCCGAAAGTCCGCAGTATCGGCGAGCTGACCCGCGCGTCCTGCGGACTCTCGATGCTCAGCCCAGCATGCGCTTGAGGAAACCCGGCTTGTTCCTCGACGCATCGGCGTGCCCGCCGCACCACTGGCCTGCCGGTACTGCGCGCTTGACCTGGTCGACGTGCTGGCCGCACCCCGCCCAGGTCGTCCTGCCGCACTGCTTGCACTTCACCGGACGACACATGTCGCTCTCCTTCTCTTGATCTCGGCTGGAATACTTATACCCCCCGGGGTATTGTTCTGTCCATGAAGATCATCATCGTGGGAGGTGTGGCCGGTGGCATGAGCACGGCCACGAGGTTGCGGCGGCTCGATGAGCGAGCCGAGATTCTGGTCGTCGAACGCAGCGGGCACGTGTCCTTCGCCAACTGCGGTCTGCCCTACCACGTGGGTGGCGTCATCGAGGATCGCTCGGCGCTGCTGTTGCAGACGCCGCAGTCGTTGGCGGCACGGTTCGGCATCGAGGTACGGGTGGCGACCGAGGTCACCGGCATCGACAAGGAATCCCGCACGGTCGAACTGAAGAACCTTGCGAATGGGTCCGTCGCAACGCACACGTACGACTTCCTGGTGCTGTCGCCGGGCGCTCGCCCGGTGCGTCCGCCGATCCCGGGCATCGAACGTGCGCTGTCGCTGCGCGACATCGAGGACACCGATGCGATGGTGGACGCGGTCGCGGGAGCTCGCACCGCGGTCGTGATCGGGGGCGGGTTCATCGGGCTGGAGGTCGCAGAGAACCTGCACCACAAGGGAATTGCCACCACGATCGTCGAGGCTGCTGATCAGGTGATGGCGCCGCTGGACCCCGAGATGGTCGCTCCGGTGCACACCGCGTTGCGTGAGGCCGGGATCGACCTGCGACTGGGCTCGGGCGTCTCCTCGATCGGTGCGGACAATGTCGTGCTGGCCGACGGCTCGACCGTCCCGGCCGACGTGGTCGTCGCGGCCATCGGGGTGAAGCCGGACGTCACTCTGGCCAAGGCGGCCGGACTGATCATCGGTGAGCGCGGCGGCATCCAGGTCGACGATTCGCACCTCACCAGCGACCCGCACATCTACGCGGTGGGTGACGCGGTGGAGAAGAAGGACGCGCTCGACGGCTCCGCCACCCTCGTCCCGCTCGCCAACACCGCCAATCTTCAGGGACGGCGCGTCGCCGACCACATCGCCGGCCAACGAGGAACCGGACGCCCTGTGCTCGGCACCGCGATCGTCGGACTGCTCGGCCTGCAGATCGCGACCACCGGCTGGAACGGCAAGCGCCTGCGCGCTGCCGGACGCAGCTTCCGCGCGATCCACACCCACCCGATGTCGCACGCGGGTTACTACCCCGGGGCGCAGCAGATGGCGCTGAAGCTTCTGGTGGACGGCGAAACCGGGGAGATCCTCGGCGCCCAGGGCGTCGGTCGAGAAGGCGTCGATCGGCGGATCGACGTCATCGCCACCGCAATGGCCGGCGGGTTGAAGGCGGCCCAGCTCGCCGATCTCGAGTTGGCCTACGCGCCGGCCTTCTCCTCCGCGAAGGACCCGGTCAACATGCTCGGTTACATCGCCGACAACCTCGCCGAGTCCACCACCGATACCATCCAGTGGCACGAACTCGACGCAGCACTGGACGCCGGCGCCCACCTGATCGATGTCCGCACGCCGGAGGAGTTCCAGCGCGGCGCGATTCCTGGCGCGATCAACATCCCGGTCGACGAGTTGCGTTCTCGACAAAGCGAATTGCCGGACGGCGACCTCATCGTGCACTGCGCTGTCGGCCAGCGAGGACACACCGCCGCGCGGCTGCTGACCCAACTCGGGCGTGAGGTCCGCAATCTCGACGGCGGCTATCGCACCTGGGTCGCGGGCACCGGCCGGTGATATACACCCAGGGGTACCCGTCCGGGATGCGAAGGAGCAGGTGATGGTGCAGTTGGATCCACACGAGATGGAGGCCGTCGTCCGGCGGCTGAAGCGCGCCCAAGGGCAGATCGGCGGGATCGTGAAGATGATCGAGGAGGGCCGCGACTGTCAGGACATCGTCAACCAACTGGCGGCGGTGTCGAAGGCGGTCGACCGAGCCGGATTCGCCACCATCGCGGTCGGACTGCGCAAGTGCATGGCCGAGCCCGACAACGGCGAACTCGACGTCGCGACGATGGAGAAGATGTTCCTGTCCCTCGCCTGACCAGCCCGAGTGTCCGCGGGATGCGCGCGTTGACCCGCGCGTCCTGCGGACTTTCGGGTCAGAGGTCGAGGTCGGACTGACCGAACTTGGACTCCAGGAAGCGCCCGTGCACCTGTAACGCCTGCACATCGCGCATCCGACTCGCCTCGGCCAACTCACCCACGGAGCGGCGCAGCGCGGTGAGTTGCTCGACCAACTGATCGTCGGCGGCGGCCATCTCCGGCGAACCCGGGGCCGCCGCGCGTGACGCGCCGACGTACGTCCGGATGGTGCTGGGCAGGTAGTCGGTCAGCACGCCGAAGATCGCGACCCGCACCGAGATGTCGAGCATGTTCGCTTCGGGCGAGGTGAGCACGGTACGGACGGTGTCGGTGACCGACCGCGCGAGCACGACGCCGAGCCCGGGCAGGTGCGCAGCGCTCTGGTTGATCTCGAGCACCAGCGATTGGTTGTGCCGCAGCAATGAGGGGACGTCGTCCCCTTCCGGCTTGGGCGGCGGCGCGGCCGCGGTGGTGTCGACCGCCCGGCCACCTCGCTGGGACTGCGCCCGCGCGCGGTCCGACATCACCGAACCGCGCGCGGCCTGACCGCCTTGAGCCTGACCGTTCTGGCCGGGCTCGAACAGTCGTGACAGGAGCCCCACTTACTGGTTTCCGCCCTGGTGCGGGTACGGCGGCTGCTCGCCCTGCCGCGGACCCTGCTGCTGGATGTTGTTCGGGATTCCGGGGCGCTGTTGCGGAGGCTGGAACTGCGCCGAGGTCGTCGCGTCCACACCCTGGTTGCGCAACGAACGCTCCAGGTACGGCTTGGCGCGCTGCACCTGACCCTCGAGCGCCTGGACGGTGGTCGCCATGTTCTGCGTGGCCTGCGAGCGGAAGGTGTCGATCGCGTCCATCGTCTGGAAGACGTTGTCGAACGCGCGCTGCAGCTTGTCGATCTCGATCGTGCTGGACGCCGCCTGCTCGTGGATCTCGACGCCCTGGGTCTTCAGCTGCTCGCTGGTCTTCTCGATCAGGCTGGACGTGGTGGAGTTCAGCGCGGTGATCTGGTCGAGGACGATCTTCTGCTGGCTGAGCGCCTGGCTGACGATGACCGCCGTGCGCAGCGCCGCGACCGTGGTGGTCTGGGCGCGGTCGACGCCGCGGATGAGCTCGACGTTGTTCTTGCGGACGAGGTCGAGCGCCAGGTAGCCCTGAACCGCCACGGCCATCTGGGTCATGATGTCCTGCCGGCGCTGGCGCACCGCGAACAACACGTCCGACTTCATGATCTGCGCGTCCTCGGTGCGGCCCTCGGCCTCGAGTCCGGCGATCTTGCTCTCGACAGCCTTGTCGAGCGCCGTTGCGAGCTGGTTGTACTCGCCCAGCTTCTGCATCGCGTTCCACATGTTCGTGCGCTCGACGTCGATGGACGCGTTGTCCTTGCGCAGTTCGTCCTGGCCGCTGGCGAGGCTGCGGATGATGGAGTCCAGGTGGCTCTGCGCCGACTGGTACTTCATGAAGTAGTTCTCGATCTTGTTGCCGCCCGGCATCCACTTCAGGATCTTCTTGGCGCCCTTGAGGTCCGCACGGTTCGGGTCGAGATCGGTGATCGTGCGACGCAGGTCGACCAGCGTTCCCGACACCTTGCCCTGCGCGGAGTCCTTGCCGCCCTGGGCGGCCGGGCGCTGCAGCATCCGGTTGGAGACCTCGGAGCTCTTGCGGATCTCGCTGTCACCCATGAGAACGATGGAGTTGACCTTCTCGGTGAAGGCCGGCGACTTCATGTCCATGCTGGTGAGGTCTTCGACGTACGCCTGCGCCTTCTTGTCCAGTTCGGACTGCGCCTCGGCGTTCACCGGGACGGCCTGCACCGCCTGGCTCTCCTCGACGACGGCGACCGCAGCGGGCGCTTCGAGGACGAGCCCCTCACCGCCGGGTGCGCTCGTCGCGGTCTGGGTGGGCTTGGTCGGCTGGCCGCCGAGGTCAAGGTCGGACATGGATTGCCTCTCTCGTCACACTTGCGTGCGGGGCTTCCCCCATTTGGTTCCCCACTCTAGGCGGAACGCTCCGCCCATTGGCCCGCGTTCCCGACCGAACACCTCTACCCCCGTAGTAAAGGTTTCCGGTCGTCACAGCGACACTTGTCGAGGCTCGAGAACTGGTCGCGGTAGCGACCGTTTCCTTGACTACGGGCGTAGTTGCTGAGTGCGGCGCAGGGCCATCTCGGCGAGCCAGGCGGACGCCTGCCACAGGACGTCGTCGTCGAACGCTGCCCGTGGGGAGTGATTGTCGGCGGCCGTCTTCGGGTCGTCCGTCGGGCAGCAGCCGAGGAAGAAGTAGGCGCCCGGGACGCGTTCGAGCACGAACGAGAAGTCCTCGGCGCCCATCTCGGGGTCCTCGCGCTCGACGTAGGCGTCCGCGCCGAACAGGTCGGTGACCACCTGCCGCCCCAGGTCGTAGTCGGCATCGGTGTTCACGGTGGGCGGGTAGGACTCGACCACCTGATGTTCGGCACTCAGACCGTGCGCCTGCGAGATTCCCTCGGCCAGACGGATCACCGTCTCGCGCAAACGCTTTCGTGACTCCTGGGACAGCGACCGCAAGGTGATGTCGAGCTCGGCGGTGTCGGGGATGATGTTCGACTTCGTGCCCGCCGCGATGCGTCCGATGGTCGCCACGACCGGGTCGAAGACGTCGAACCGGCGTGTGACGGCGGTCTGGATCGCAAGCGCGATCTCGCAGGCGACCGGCACCGGGTCGAGGGCGACCTGCGGCTGGGAGCCGTGACCACCCGCGCCCCGGACGACGATGTGGACGTCTTCCGCCGCCGCCATGCAGGCGCCGCGGGTCGTCCACCAGGTGCCCTTGGGGAAGGTGGCGGAGGCGACATGCATCGCGTACGCCGCCTCAACAGGTCGTCCGGCGATGTCGAGCAGACCCTCGTCGAGCATCGGCTCGGCACCGCCCGGGCCTTCCTCGGCGGGCTGGAACATGAGGACGACGTCACCGGCCAGTTCGTCCTTCAGCTGGCACAGGATGCGGGCTGCACCGACGAGACCGGCGATGTGCATGTCGTGCCCGCACGCGTGCATGACCCCGGGATGCGTTGAGCAGTAATCGGATTCGTGAAGTTCCTGCACCGGCAACGCGTCCATGTCGCCGCGCAGCAGCACCACGGGTCCGTCGGTGCGGGCACCGCCACGGATCACGCCCACGACCGAGTCGAGGTTGTCGCTCTGGTGGATCTCGATCGGCAGACCGTCGAGCGCTTCGAGCAACCGCGCCTTGGTCAGCGGCAACCGCAGGCCGATCTCCGGGATGCGGTGCAAGTCGCGGCGCAACGAACGAAGGTCGTCGCTCATCTGCTGGGCAAGTTCGACAGTTCGGCTCACTCAGCCGAGGGTAGTCAGGCCGGCCGGCGACGCAGCACGACGTACAACACCAGCCCCGCGACCAACCCCCAGAACGCCGAACCGATCCCGGCGATCGTGATGCCGGACGCCGCCACGACGAGCGCGATCGCACCGGTTTCCCGTGCGTTCTCCTGGGCCAGGGCGGACCAGGCAGCAGCGGCGAAGGTGGCGATCAGCGCGAGTCCGGCGATGGTCTCGACGATCCCCTTCGGGGCCGCGACGGCGACGGCGGACACCAGTCCGGCAAGCGGGCCGAACGCGAGGTAGGTGAGCCCACAGGAGACTCCGGCGATCCACCGGCGCTTCGGGTCCGGTCCCGCCTCGGGGCCCGCCGCGAGCGCGGCAGAGATCGCGGCGAGGTTGATCGCGTGACCTCCCGCGAGCGCACCGACCGCCGATGCACCGCCGGTGTACAGCAGCGGACCTCGCATACCCGGCTTGTAACCGAAGGACGACAGCACCGCGATGCCCGGGATGTTCTGCGAACTCATCGTCACGATCCACAGCGGGACCGCGATCGCGAACATGGCTCCCGTGTCCCATTGCGGTGCAACGAAACTCAGGCTGGGTGCGGCGTTGGACAGATCGAGACGTCCGAACACGCCGCGCACCGCCATCACCACGAACGCGGCGAGCAGCGCACCGATGACCGCCCATCGGCGAGCGAGCGCGGTGAGCACCAACCAGGTGAGGATCACCGGTCCGATCGCCCAGGGGTCCGCCTCGACGGCGGACACCGGTTCGATGACCAGTTGCAACAGCACCCCGGCGAGCATCGCGGACGCGAGCGGGGCCGGGATCGACTCGACCAGGCGACCGAGCGGGCGGATGAGCCCGCAGAGCGCGAGCAGGATGCCGCAGACCATGAATGCGCCCACGGCAGAAGCGAATCCGCCGTGCGGTGCGGCCGCAGCCGCGAGCAGCGCGGCACCTGGCGTGGACCACGCCATGGTGACCGGCATCTTCAGGCGCCAGCTGAACAGCACGCATCCCAGACCCATCGTCAGGCAGAGCGCCATGAGTCCGGAGGCTGCCTGCGCCTGCGATGCACCGACCGCGCGAAGCCCAGTCAGCACGACGGCGAACGAGGAGGTGAAACCGACGAGCCCACAGACGATGCCGGCCATGACCGTGGGCATGACCGAGGCCGTCACCGGCTGCGTCGTGCTCGAACTCATGGGACGTCAGCGTAGGAGTCGCTTCCCCGACGCTCGAGGACCCGTCCAGCTCAGCCTCCCACGGTCCAGGACGCGACCTTGCGCAGGCGTAGCGCAGGCCCCCCGGCAGGTGCGGTCAGCTCGGGGGTCGGGTCGCACACGAGTCGGAACCCGGGGAGCACGAAAGATCAGCGGTGATCATCGACCGTCAAGATCCTGCAGCGGCGTGCCACGAAGTAGTTGCGCCCGAGGAAAACTCAAGTGGTCTCGATCGCGGCACTCCGCTAACGCTCCGCACCTACTCGACCACCGTTCTGGCGCCTGCTCGACCACCGTTCTGGCGCCTGCTCGACCACCGTTCTGGCGCCTGCTCGACCACCGTTCTGGCGCCTGCTCGACCACCGTTCTGGCGCCTGCTCGACCACCGTTCCGGCGCCTGCTCGACCACCGTTCCGGCGCCTGCTCGACCACCGTTCCGGCGCCTGCTCGACCACCGTTCTGGCGCCTAATCGACCACCGTTCTATCGACCACCGTTCTGGTGGTCGCACCGGCGGTGATGAGCCCGGCCGCAAGGACGATCGTGACCAGCGCGACGAGGCGCTGCGCGATGCCGAAACGGGTGCGGTCGGTCACCCCGTCAGGGTATGTCGAGCCCTTTCCGCACCGACGTCAGCGGTGTTGCTGCTGTTGCTGCGCCGTGATCCGCTGCTGCAACATCGCCAGGCCGGCCGGCGAGACGAGCGGCAGTTGCTGCTCGATGTTGCGCACCACGTGGTGGTCGTGAACGACCTTCTCGCTGCTCTGGATCAGGACGGTGCCGGCGCCGGTGAAGTCGTACTGCCGCTCCTCACCGGAGTTGATGCCGAGCATCGCCGCGCCCGCCGACATGAAGCTGTTGACCCAGTTCTGGTCGTAGTGCAGCGACGGGGACGGGCAGTCGGCCCAGCCCACGAGTGCCTCCGGGTCGACGCGCAGCGGCGGCTCGACGAACATCACCGGTCCGTTGGAGGACGCGAGGAACTTGCCGGTGCCGATGAGGGTGAGGAAGCCGGGCACGATCGACTGGTTGAGCTGGATACCCGGCTCGAACGCGAGCAGGTTGGACGCGCGGACGGTGAGGTTGCCCTCGTCCAGGTCGTAGCTGTTGATCGTGTAGCCACGGTCGCCGATGATCAGCGTGCCCTGGCCCTCGACGACGACGAAGTCCTGTTGGTACATCGGGGCGCTGAAAGTGCCGGCGACCATCTGCTGCAGGCCCGCTCCGATGCCCGCGGTCAGCGCGTGGAAGCTGGCCTGACCGTAGTAGGCGATCATCGCGCCCTTGCTCATGAACCAGGGACGGTCGAGCGTGAAGTAGTACGCGTACTCGTTGCCCGGGATGTTGTCGTTGCCTTGCAGCACACCGGGATTCAGAACATTGCTCACAGCTTCTCCTCCGATGCCTGCACCAGCACGAGCCCCTGACCGTTGCACTGCAACTGCATCGCCTCACCCGAACCACGACCCACCGTGTCCCGCCAGCTCATCGCCGACTGCAGCTGGGTCTGGACGTTGCCGACCGTGCCGACGAACGCCTGCGGATCGACGACCACCGGGCCGTTGCCGACCGGGATCTCGATGAGTTCGCCGTGAGCGACCAGCACGACCGCACCGACGCCGCTGAGTTGGGTGGTGAACATCCCGTTGCCGGTGAGCGCACCGGTGGCTGCCCCGCGAAGTGCTCCACGGAGCCCGCCTCCGCCGCCCTGCTGGGACTGGGTCGAAACGATGGACGCCTGCATCCCGGCGGTGTAGCCGAGCATCCGGGACATGTCGGCAGTGACCTGTCCGCCCTGCGGCAGGTCGATGACGTGCAGTGCCAGCCCCTGGAATCCGTAGTGCACCTGGCCGTTGCCCTGAGCGATCATCGTCCGCTCGTGCTCGCTGCGCATCATGGAGCCGACCATCGCGCCCATGCCACCGGGTGCGCCGCCGGCGCCCGGGATCTGGTGCGGCGCGAAGTGCACCTGGCCGGAGTAGAAGAGCATCGAACCGCGGCGCGACACGATCGGACCGGTACGCCCAAGGTCGGCCTTCACGACCTTGCTGTTGATCTTCTCGAACATGCCGATCACCGTTCCGCCAGCTGGATGGAGACGACGCCCTGGCCCTGCCAGCGCAGCGAGAACGCCTCGCCGCCGCCCTGCCCGACCGCGGATCGCCAGGAGACGTCGGTGACGAACGACTGCTGCAGTTGTCCCTTGGCCGCGACGAACGCGTCCGGGTCGACGACCAGCGGAAGGTTCGGGTTGACCTCGAGGTGGATCAGCGGCCCACCGGCGCTCAGCAGCGCGACCTGGCCGGTGCCGCTGACGGTCGTGGTGAACAAGCCCTGCCCACTGCTCATCCCACCGACCCCGGCGAACTGGACGTTGGTGTTGAGGTTGCCCGCGAGCGCCAGGATCTGGCGACTCTCGACCTGCATCGTCTCGTTGTTCAGCGGCAGCACGGTGACGTACTGCGCGTTGACGGCGAACTGGACGACGCCGTCGCCGGCGCACTCCATCAAGGTCAGCGACTCACCGGTGGCCCGCTGCTTGAGGCCGGCCAATACGCCTGCGCCACCGCCGAATCCAGCGTTCTTGAACTGCACCTGGCCCTGGTAGGAAACCATCGACCCGCTGATCGCACGCACCGACGACTTCTGCAACCTGGCCTCGATGACGCGCGACGAACGCGCGACGAGTTCTGCCATTTCACCCTCCCTGGTCGGCACCATCCTGGCTGATGCCCGGGCCTGCGACGAGACCCGGCGGCGAAACGTTCCGGGGTCGGCGAGTGGGGCGCCCTCAGAAGCAAAGCAGCCGCGGACGAAGCCAACACGCTTCGACGGGTGGGCACGCTCAGCCGTCGATGTCGGAGCGTTGGCGACCGACGTCGCGCAGGTTGGTGTCGAGGGTGACCCGGTTGTCGAAGACGAAGCACTCACCGTCGAAGTCGGCGTCCGCGTCCGGGATCTCCTTGAAATAGTTGAGAATTCCGCCTTGCAGCTGGTGCACCTTCAGGCCGAGGTCCTGCATCCACGGACTCGACTTCTCGCAGCGGATGCCACCCGTGCAGTACATCGCGACCTGCTTGCCCTCGGCCTTCCACTCCGGAGCGTGTTGCTCGACGAAGTCGCGGAAATCGCGGAAGTTCACCACTCCGGGGTCGACCGCACCCCGGAAGCGGCCGACCTCGTACTCGAAGGAGTTGCGGTTGTCGAGGACGACGACGTCGTCGCGCCGGATCAACTCGCGCCACTCATGAGGCGGAACGTCGGTGGCAGCCACGTCGTCGACGCGTGACGGCAGGTCGAGACCATCGACACCGAGCGGGACGATCTCCTGTTTGGCCTTGACCATCATGCGGGAGAACGGGATTCGCTCGTAGTCGGTGCGCTTGTAGGTGATCCCGCCGAACGCGACACCGACCGTCTGATCCGCCGCCGCCTCATCGATGAAGGCGTCGATGCGCTCGGACGGTGCGGCGAGCATCCCGTTCACGCCTTCACCCGCGACCAGGATCGTCCCCAGCAGTCCCTCGGTCAGTTCACGCAGTCGGCCGCAGACAGCAGCGACGTCGTCGATGCGGACGAAGCGGTAGAACGCGATGTGGACCCCGGAACTCACCCGGTCATGGTGCCAGCGGGCGCAGGCTGCGCGAAATCTCGATCTCTTTCTGGCCAGCCCTGGTCCAGACGCGAGCGAGCCATTGTGAGCGTGGCCGACGACGGTGGCGGGTGGTCATCGGTTCCCGCCGTGGCATGGGAAGACCTGCCCATGGGGCGACCGGATCGTCGGCCTCACGGTCACCGTCTGGTGAGTGTCGAGATACTTCGCTCACACCACTCAAGAGGAGAAACACCAATGAACACACCACTGCGGACGGCAGCGCTCGGCATCGCACTCACCTCCAGCCTCGTTCTCACCGCCTGCGGCGGGTCGAGCGAGACGATCGGGTCCAGCTCCACCACGTCGAACTCCATCAAGTCGGGCACGTCGACCGGTTCGAGCACCCAGGCGTCACATAACAGTGACGGCACCACCCCACCGGGATCGCAGTTACGTTTCGGGACGGCCGGCACCTTCGAGCGCACGACGATCCACAAGGGCAAGTACCGCTCGACCATTACGGTGCAGCAGCCGGAACAGGGCAGCGAAGACGACATGGCGAAGATCCGCGAGATCGAGGACTTCGACTACCCGTCGGGCGCCACCGCGTACTTCGTGCGGTACACCGTGCGGTACGACGCGGTCGACGCGGCGGCCGCCAAGAATCTGGGCGATGAGATCGCGGTGCCCGAGCGGCTCTCGCTGGATTCGATCGACCAGACCGGCTACGACAGCTCCGCGTCGGGGAAGGTCGGTGCCGGAGGCAAGAGCTACGCCTTCGACAAGTGCGCCATGGCCGAGCTGCCCGAAACCGTCCAGAACGGCACGACCGCGAGCTCTTGCCTGGTCTTCGTGCTCTTCCCCGGCAAGAAGCTGACCAAGGTGCGCTACGACGACCAGGACAAGAGTCCGTACTCGTCGGAGGGCGGCAAGCCGGTCTTCTGGTCCTGAGCAGGTGGGTCGGCGCGATTGCGCGCCGACCCACCTGTTTCCACATGTTCTCTTCTCAGCGGCGCCGCAGGACGGCGTACAGCACGAGGCCCGCGACCAGTCCCCACAACGCCGATCCGATGAAGGCGATGTGCACGCCGGACTCGGGGATGTTCACGTCCATGGTGCCAGCGGCGCGGGGCTGCCTTGAAAATCGACGCGGATGCGACATGATCGGCACATCTCGGGGAGCAGGAGGAGACCATGCGTCGAGCGTTCGTGGCGATCGCCGCTGCGTTGTTGGGGTCGAGTGTGCTGACGGGTTGTTGGACCGAGAGGCCCTGCTCGGACGGCGAGTATCCGGTGACCGGCACGGGCACCAATACCGGTGGCTCCGTGTGTGTGAAGGACGGTGAGGCGCCCCCGTCCGGCTTCGACACCTATCCGGCCGGTAAGACGCCGACGGTTGCGGGTGAAACGCCGACCTGAGTCTCAACGAAGCCGAGGGATGACGTCTGTCACAACCGTCTCCAGAGTTTCACGTGAACCCACGTCGACCGTGTCCTGTCGCGGCCAGTGGGTGATGACGTCGGTGAACCCGAGTTCGGCGGCACGTCCGACCAGGGATGCTCGGCCAGCTGCATGCCGCGGCACCGAGCACGGGGATGTCGAGCTCAGCGGTTCGCCGGACCAGGGCGATCTCGGTGTCGTCACGTTCCGTGAGGGGAGCGTCGGACGCCGGGTGGCGGATGTCGGCGTACCGCAGCGGATCGATGTCGGCGCCGCCCGCCGGCTGGTCGCGCCAGGGTCCGTGGCTGACCGGTTCTGCGTAGGTGGTGATGCCGACGAGCGAGCGACTCACCGCGCCTGCCCGGCGGCCCCGTGCACCGACTCCCAGTGCAACCATTTGTCGGCGATCGCCCGGTCGACATCGATGCCGGTGCGGCGCGCGAACACCAGCAGCATGCCGATCGCGTCCGCCCATTCCGCGGCGAGCGCCTGCTCCTTCTGCTGATCGTCGAGGCCACGATCGCGGCCCTGCCCGGACGCGGTCAGCCACGCCTGGGCGAGCTCGCCGACCTCCTCGGTCAGTTTGAGCAGCACCCACTCGGGAGTGCGGTCGACGTCGTAGGCACGCGAGTAGCCCGCGGAGATGTGATCGATGCGGTCGGCGTACTCGGAAAGTTCCACCCGCGAACCGTAGCCGCGCGCGCCGACGGCAATCGAGTTGCGCCGGGACTTCACGACCGAGAGGGTCGAGGCATGAACGGGACGATCGTGACTCTGGGCGGCGGTGGGTTCTCGGATGCACACCGCGACTCCGCGATCGACAACTTCCTGCTCGACCTGACGGGAGCCTCGACGCCGAAGGTCTGCTTCGTGCCGACCGCGAGCGGGGACGCGGACGGGTACTCGCAGCGCTTCGAGGAGGCTTTCGCGGGCCGCGCGACGACGTCTGTGCTGTCGCTGTTCTGCCACGACCCGTGGGGGTACCTCGACCCGGAGATGCTGCTCGACCAGCACCTCATCTATGTCGGCGGCGGGTCGACCGCGAACCTGCTCGCGGTGTGGCGCCTGCACGGACTCCCCGACATCCTGCGGCGCGCGGCGGCGCACGGCACTGTGCTGGCCGGTATCAGCGCGGGGATGAACTGCTGGTTCGAGCAGTCGTCGACCGACTCCTTCGGACCGCTCGCGCCCTTGGACGACGGTCTCGGTTTTCTGCCCGGCAGCGCGTGCCCGCACTATCTCGGGGAGTCCGAGCGACGAGATCAGTACCTCGGCTGGGTTGCCTCCGGCGCGTTGAAGGACGGGTGGGCGGTCGACGATCACACCGCCCTGGTCTTCCGCGATGGCGAGTTCCTCGAAGCCATCGGTGAGCAGGACGGTCACCCGGCATTCCGGGTCGAACGGCGCGGCGACGAGGCGCTCGAGACCGCTCTCGACGTCCGTCTGCTGCGTTAAGCCGAGACGATCTTGTCCGGCGGTTCGGCGAGGCCGCGCAGGTAGCCCGCGAAACCTTCCGGCGTTCGTGCAACGAATCGTCCGGACGTCACCACGGGCGCCGTCGCGGTGGCGACGACCGCCGCACCATCGCGCCGGATCGCGTCGACGAGCCGGACGTCCTCATGCACCGGCAGTTCCGGGAACTCGCCCGCGCGGCGGTAGGTGCTGAGCCGGACGCCGAGATTCGCTCCGTGCACGTACGGGTGATCCTCCGCCAGGACATGTCGCGCATGCCATGCCTCGATGACGCGCGGATCGACGCCGAGCGCTTCGGGCACGACCGTCCCTAGCACCAGATCGGCCCCGCCACAGGCGAGTTCGAGTTGCCGGGTGAGCCAGTGGTCCGGGACGACGCTGTCGGCGTCGGTGTTGGCCACCCAGGCGGCGCGGGCGTCCTGCACGCCGGCGAGCACCGCGGCGTGCTCGACACCGGCGCGGCGGGCTGCCCCGACCTGGCCGAAGGCACTGACCAACGCGTGCGCCCAATGCCGAGAGGCGACGATGTCGGCGGAGGAGTCGGTACACCGATCGAGCACGACCACGCAGGTCACCCGGGTTTCGGGCCGTTCGACGCTCAACCGCTCGATCGCAGCTTCGAGGCGGTCGAGGCAGGCAGGCAGCAGCGCCTCCTCGTCGCGCGCCGGCACGACGACAAGGATGTTGCGGGGACAGGTTTCGATGTTCATTCTCGTTTCGGAGGACAATGCGTTTGGGCCCACGGTGCCACCTCGCGGTGGTCAAATGGCCGTTGGCAGCGCGCGAAGTTTGCCGCCGAACCCAATGACGCATGCACTTTCGCCCGCAGGGGTGGACGTAGACGAGGGAGACCCCGATGAGCGACCCGCAGGCTCGCGCCGGACTGGCGCCGGACGCCGGACCGGATGATCTCTACGAGCAGGCCCGGCGGTCAGCAGGGGACGCGGCTGCGGCTCTGGCGCTGGCGCCCCGCATCGCCGAGGCGCTGCCGTTGCCCGGGTCGGGGTCGACCATCGAACTGTGGGAGGGCCTCGCCCGCCTGGGCATGATCGATCTGACCGTGGCACGCACCATCGAGCCGCAGCTGGACGCGCGGGCGATCCTCACCGAGTCCGGCGACGACGCGCCCTCCGGCACCTGGGGTGTGTTCGCTGCGGAAGGTCCCGGCGTCCGGCTCACCGCGTCGCCGGACGGGGACGCGTGGAGACTCGACGGGGTCAAGCCGTGGTGCTCGCTGGCTGCACACCTCGACCATGCGCTGGTCACCGCGTGGGTCGACGACTCGCAACGCGGCTTGTTCGCCGTCGACCTGCAACAGGACGCAGTGACCGCCACCAGCGGCACTTGGGTCGCCCGCGGTCTGCCGCAGGTGACGAGTGAGTCCGTCGAGTTCGCCGGGGTTGCGGCCACGCCCGTCGGTGACGCGGGCTGGTACCTGCGCCGGCCGGGGTTCGCGTGGGGCGGCATCGGTGTCGCAGCCGTGTGGTTCGGCGCCGCGGTGGCGCTTGCGTCCGCGCTGACGACCGCCGCCGGGAAACGTGAGCCCGACCAGATCGCCCTCATGCACATCGGACGCTGTGACGCGGCCCTGCACGCGACCCGGTGCACCCTGCGGCAGGCAGCGGCCGACATCGATGCGGGCTCCGTGGACGACCCCGGTCTGCTGGCGGCGCGGGTGCGCACGATCGTGGCTCAGACCTGCGAGACGGTGATGACCGCCGTCGACCACGGCCTCGGCCCCGGGCCCCTCGTCGGGAACGAGGAGCACGCCGCCCGGGTCGCCGACCTGCACCTGTACGTGCGTCAGTGGCATGCCGAGCGGGACCTCGCCGCGATCGGTTCGTCCGTGGTGCAGGAATGACGGAGACGTTCGACCTCGCCGACCCGGGCACTCCCGAGCGGGACTGGCTCGCCGCTCTCGCGTCGCGCGACCTTCCGACGCTCGATCTGAGGGCCTTCGAGCACCTCGTCGTCGTGGCCGCGCATCCGGACGACGAGACCCTCGGCGCCGGCGGACTGATGGCCACTGCAGCCGCTCTCGGGCTGAGGATCACGGTCGTCGTTCTGACCGATGGCGCTGCGTCACATCCGAACTCACCGACACACTCTCCGCAAGAACTGCGCCGCATCCGGGAGGCCGAGGTGCGTCACGCCGTGTCGTCGCTGGCTCCGGACGCGTCGGTCGTCACGCTCGGCCTGCCCGACGGCGCGCTGGCCGAGCAGGGCGACAAGCCGGTGAACGCGATCGTCGAGGCGATCGGTCTGGACGGCGCGTCCACGCTGTTGCTGTCACCCTGGCACGCCGACCGGCACCCCGACCACGCTGCGGCGGCGCAGGCGGCCTCGCTGGCCGCCCACCGCACGGACGCAACCCACCTCGGCTACCCGATCTGGGCCTGGCATTGGAGTTCGGTCGACGAGTTCCCTTGGGAGTCAGCCGTTTCCATCGATCTGACGCCGTCGACCGTCGAATGGAAGCGGACGGCGATCGCGGCGCACACCAGTCAGGTCGAGCCGCTGTCGGACGCCCCAGGCGACGAGGCGCTCCTGCCAGATCACGTGCTGCAGCACTTCGCACGTGCTCAGGAAATCCTGCTGTCGCAGAACGTGATTCAGGATCAAGCTCTTGACGACCTGCACGACGAGCAGGCGGACCCGTGGAACGTCGACGAGTCCTGGTACGAACGGCGCAAGCGAGCGGTGACGCTCGGTCTGCTGACGCGTGCGCGGTACGAGTCGGCGCTCGAGGTCGGCTGCTCGATCGGTGCACTGACCACTGATCTGGCCGAACGCTGCGACCGCGTACTCGGTATCGATGCGAGCGCCCACGCGGCTCGCGCCGCAACCGCACGCGTACCGGTGAATGCCGAAATCCAGCAGCGCGATGCACCCGAGGACTGGCCGGACGGCAGGTTCGACCTGGTCGTGCTGTCCGAGGTCGGCTACTTCCTGAGCCCGCGCCGCTGGGACGCCTTGCTGGACCGCGTCCGCGAAAGTCTGACCGAGGGCGGCGAGGTGCTGTTGTGTCACTGGCTCCCGCAGCCGGACGGTTGGCCGATGGACGGCGAGGTCGTGCATGAAGCCGCGATCGAGCGTCTGAGCGGAGAAGGGCGGCGCGTAGTCGTGCAGTACCGGGACGACCACGTCCGCATGGAGGTCATCGGAGCCAGTCCGGTCAGGCCTGACTGATCAAGTTGGTGATCCAAGCGCGAAGTAGTGTCTTGGTGACAGCTGCATCTCCCACCGGCGCCGCCAATTCGCCACTGGGCCAACGTCTTTCGATTAACGTGGCACACGTGACGCGGACGTTCTCGTTGTTCGTGGGCCACGCACTACCCGACACCGGGCAGTAAGTGACTCGCTGTGTTCGCTCCCTGGGCTATGACGCCAAACCGCCCGCCGAAGATTGCAGCGCCAGATGCGGGCGACGCACCTCGAGGACTGTTGGCGGCGGGTTTCCGTGGCTCCCGTTCGGTTCCGCCGATGGCCAGCAAGTCGAACTGATGCACAGTGTCAGAGCTAACACGTAGCTTTCAGTTATGCACGAATGCCCGAGCCACCACATCTTCGGCAAGGACCCTGCGGCTACATCCGGGGTAAGCGGCTCATACCCCCTCGTGTGCCATCTCCTGGACACCGCTGTAGTCGCCGATCACCTGTGGGATGAATGGCTGCGTACACGATTGAAGGATCTGCTGGTGGAGGGTCTCGCCACTGTCAACGGCGGCTGAAAATTGAGCAGGTTTCGACGGGTGAAATTTGAGCACCTGGTCGTCTACTTGTTGCCGTTCTTGGCGAGGAGTTCGCGTCGGGTGCGGGTTCTGTAGGACTCTCCTGACAGGGCGATGACCTCGGCGTGGTGGACGAGTCGGTCGATCATCGCGGCGGCCACGACGTCGTCGCTGAAGGCCTCGCCCCAGCGGCCGAATGGCAGGTTCGATGTGACGATGATCGAGCCTTGCTCGTAGCGGGTCGCGATGAGTTGGAAGAACAGGTTCGCGGCGTCGGTGTCGAAGGGGATGTAGCCGACCTCGTCGATGATGATGAGCTTGTAGCGGCGGATCCTTTTGAGCTCGGCGTCCAGCGTTCCGGCCTGGTGGGCGCCGGCCAGCCGGGTGATCCAGTTGCTCGCGGTGTCGAACAGCACGGAGTGGCCGTTCTGTGCGGCCTTGACGCCCAGCCCGATCGCGAGGTGTGTCTTGCCGATCCCGGGCGGGCCGAGCAGGATCACGTTCTCGGCCTTCGCGACGTAGGTCGCGGTGGCTAGGTGCGCGAGAATGTCGCGGCGCAGCGACGGCAGGTGTTCGTAGTTGAAGTCCTCGAGGGTCTTGATGGCCGGGAAGTGAGCGGTCTTGATCCGCATCATCGCCCCCGGTGCCTCGCGTTCGCTGTTCTGGCGTTCCAGGACCGCGGCGAGGTACTCCTTATGCGACCAGCCCAGGTCGCGCGCTTGGACCGCGATGTCTTCCCACGTGCGGGCAATGGGGGTGTGGTGGAAGTCGACGCCGAAGAGGTCGTCGTAGTCGGGCAGGGCGCGTAGCGCGACGACGTGCCCGTCGCCGTGGGCGCGGGTGGTCTTACGTGGCGCCGCAGCAGCACGCGCCGCATTGAACGAGCCCCGCAGCTCCTTCGCCGTCGCGACGTGGTCCGGGTCGGTGATCGTGGCGCCGCTTCTCGCAGTCCGCTATTGCACGCGAGTTGGGGATCGCGAGGAACACGGTCGTTCGTGCTCCTCGAGACGCTTGGTCAGACGTCGAGGGCCCGGCGCGCCAGAGCGAGCCGGTCGGGCGCGAGAGTGAACCAGGCCCATTGCCCACGACGCTCTCGAGTCAACAGGCCGGCATCGACGAGGACCTTGAGGTGGTGGCTCACGGTTGGCTGGGTCAGACCGAGAGGTGTCGGCAGATCGCACGCGCAGACCTCCTGTCCGGGCGAACAGCGCACGATCCCCAGGATCTGCAACCGGACAGGGTCAGCAACCGCCTTGAGAAGCCGGGCGACCATCTCGGCGTCCCCCCGCGAGATCGGTGTGCTGCCCTGAGCCGCGCAGCATCGCTCGACCGCCTGGGTCAAGAGTGCGCGTCCGTCGGTGGAGAGGGCGATCGACATGACCTGATATTGACATACGTCGATATGGAGTGGCAAGGTCGACTCATCGACAAGCGTCGATATGACTCCATGAAGGACCCCACCGTGAGCCGTGTACAAATCGCCCTCAATGTCGTCGACCTTGAGGCGTCCGTCGCCTTCTACTCCACGCTGTTCGGTGTCGAGCCGCACAAGCGCCGGCCTGGCTACGCGAACTTCGCGATCAGTGAGCCGCCACTGAAGCTCGTGCTCATCGAGACCGATGAGGCCACTCGCGAAAGCGGGCCGAAGGGGGCCCTCAACCACCTCGGTGTCGAGGTTGACAGTGCCGAGCAGGTCGGCGCGGCCCGCACCCGCCTGGCGGATGGCGGCCTGGCTACTTTCGACGAAGACGACACGACGTGCTGCTACGCCCTACAGGACAAGGTGTGGGTCCACGACCCGGCCGGCGCTCCGTGGGAGGTCTACGTCGTCAAGGATGAGAACCCGGCGAACGCCCAGCCTGCCACCGCATCCCTTCCCGTCCTTGAGCCATCCTCGCCGTGCTGCGCCCCGCAGGGCAGTCGGACGTGACGACCACTCAGGACGCCACCGAACAGGAGACCGGGCGCCTGGCGATGCTGGATCGCTACCTGCCCGTATGGATCGGGGTAGCGATGGTCGTGGGCCTCGCCCTCGGCCGCGGGGTGCCCGGCCTGGGGCCAGCTCTGGATGCGGTGCAACTCCACGGCATCTCGCTGCCCATCGCCCTTGGCCTCCTCGTCATGATGTACCCGCCACTGGCCAAGGTCCGATACGACCGCCTCGACTCAGTCACTCGTGACCGCAGGCTGCTGGGGTCCTCGCTCGTGCTCAACTGGGTCGCCGGCCCGGCACTGATGTTCGCCCTCGCGTGGATCTTCCTGCCTGACCTGCCGGAGTACAGGACTGGCCTGATCATCGTGGGGCTCGCGCGTTGTATCGCCATGGTGATCATCTGGAACGACCTGGCCTGCGGTGACCGCGAGGCTGCCGCCGTGCTGGTCGCCCTCAACTCGATCTTCCAAGTCATCGCCTTCGCGGCCCTCGGGTGGTTCTACCTCTCGGTGCTACCGGGCTGGCTGGGTCTGGAGCAGAGCGCCCTGGATGTCTCCTTCGGCCAGATCGCAGTCTCGGTCCTGATCTTTCTCGGCGTCCCGCTGCTTGCCGGGTACCTCTCCCGTCGTATCGGCGAGCAGCGTTGGGGTCGACAGGCCTACGAGGAGTCCTTCCTCCCGAAGGTTGGCCCGTGGGCGCTCTACGGCCTGCTCTTCACCATCGTCGTCCTCTTCGCTCTACAAGGTGACGCCGTCACCTCGCGACCGTTGGACGTCGCCCGGATCGCGTTGCCGCTCCTGGCCTACTTCGCCCTGATGTGGGGCGCCGGATACCTCACCGGCCGCGTGCTCGGCATGACCTACGAACGCACGACCACCTTGGCCTTCACCGCTGCTGGCAACAACTTCGAACTGGCCATCGCCGTCGCGATCGCGACCTTCGGCGTCACGTCCGGCCAAGCCCTCGCTGGTGTCGTCGGCCCCCTGATCGAGGTGCCCGTCCTCGTCGGCCTCGTCTACGTCAGCCTCGCGCTGCGTCGACGCTTCCCTCACCCTTCGTCAGCCCTCGCACCATCTCGCATCCCAGGAGAGGACCGCACATGAGCACCGCACCCCACACGCCCGACACCTACGACCGACTCATCGACGACCTGACCTACGCGTACGACGGGGTCTTCTCACCCGAGACCGTCGCCACAGTCGTGCACGAAGCCCGCGCCCTGCTCGAGCCCCGCGCCACGATTACGCAGTACCTGCCGATCTTCGTCGCGAAGCAGGCTCGCGAGCGGCTCATGACCGTGGCCCAGGCCGAAGGGAGGGTCGCCAAGCAGGTCCCCGAGATCCTGTTCGTCTGCGTGCACAACGCCGGGCGGTCCCAGATGGCCGCCGCCCTCACCGAGCACCTGTCTGCCCGGAAGGTCCACGTGCGCTCGGCCGGGTCCGAACCCGTGGACACGGTCAACCCCACCGTTCTTGACGCCCTGGCCGAGCGTGGCATCCCGCTTAGCGCGCCATACCCCAAGCCCCTGACCCACAGCGCAGTCCAGGCCGCCGACGTCATCGTCACCATGGGTTGCGGCGACGCCTGCCCAATCTTCCCCGGCAAGCGCTACGAAGACTGGGACGTCGCCGACCCCGACGGCCAACCTCTTGACGTCGTGCGGGACATCCGCGACGACATCCAGCAACGTGTGACCCAGCTCCTCCGTGACGTCCTCGCCTGACCAGCCCACCCCAGGAGTCCACATGACTGACCAGCCGTCCGTCCTCTACGTCTGCGTGCACAACGCCGGCCGTTCCCAGATGGCCGCCGCCTACACGCACACACTGTCCGGCGGCGCCGTCGAAGTCCGCTCGGCCGGGTCGGCCCCCGCCGACTCGATCAACCCCGCCGTCCGCGAAGCGATGCTCGAGGAGGGCATCGACCTGTCCGCCGAGACACCCAAGATCCTCACGACCGAAGCCGTCGAGGCCTCCGACGTCGTCATCACCATGGGCTGCGGCGACACCTGCCCGATCTTCCCCGGAAAGCGCTACGAGGACTGGCAGCTCGACGACCCCGCCGGTCAGGGAGTCGACGCCGTCCGGCCAATCCGCGACGACATTCGGGCCCGCGTCACCGACCTCCTCAACTCGCTCGGGATCGACCCCGTCAGGACCACGGCATGAACCAGGCCAGGCCATCGGCCCTCTTCGTCTGCGTCAAAAACGGCGGCAAGTCTCAGATGGCTGCCGCCCTCATGCGCCAGCGCCACGGCGACACCATCGACGTGCACTCCGCTGGCACACGCCCCGGGACAATGCTCAACGCAGGCTCGGTCACCTCGCTCGAAGAGATCGGCGCCAGCGTCGCCGGCGAGCACCCCAAGCCGATCGACCCCGAGCTGCTCGACACCGTCGACCGCGTCGTCATCCTCGGAGAAGACGCCCAAATCGACCAACCCGGCATTGCGCAGATCGACCGGTGGATCACCGACGAACCGTCCACCCGCGGCATCGAGGGTCACGAGCGCATGCGCCTGATCCGCGACGACATCACCTCACGAGTTGATGCCCTGGCAGCAGATCTGCGCCGGGAGGCCTGAGATGTCCAAGTCGCCGGTTGCCCGCGACCTACTCGTGCACTTCGAATATGCGGTGTTGCCAGTACCGGTTGAACCACCCGACCGCCGGCGACACTGGCGGCAACGGAAGCATCGCTGCCTTATCGGTGTCGAGCCGTTCAATCGGTTTCGCCTTGATCGTGCGCGCTACCCGACTGTTCGCGATCGCGAGCCAGTCAGTGAACTGGGAGTTGAAGTCGCCCGGTGACGCAAACGACCGGCCGGGCATGAACGAGGTCTCGTAGTACCCGTTGCGGCGCTCAACCACGCCCTT
>NZ_BAAGZR010000020.1:0-12355 GCF_054778255.1 Yimella radicis | reverse complement strand
GTCGCCTGGCCGCCACCCACCAAGCACTTCACGACCGTCCCCCGGTACAAGCCCGGCACAGTGTCCCGGAAGTGACGACATTCATGTGTCCCAGAAGTGACGCGTCATGACACACGAGGGAACGCCGCAAACGGCGTTCCCTCGTGCATTTGCCGCTCCCTGACGCCAGCTGGAACGGCCCATTCGGCAACCCGTGGGGTGGCACCTGGTCGAAGAACGGACCCGAAGAATCGACTGCCGCGGATCCTGAGCAGCATCCGACCGGCAGCAAGCTGAGGCTTTGCTCAGCGGCGCCGCGAAGTGCCGCGCGTTAGGCTCGTGGAATGAAGATGAGCGACGCCCTGGAGAAGGCATTCAACGACCAGATCACCCTCGAGTTCGAAGCATCGATCGTCTACCGCCAGCTCGCGATCGAGATGGACGAGATGGATCTTCCCGGTATGGCAGCGTGGCTGCGCCACCAGGCCGATGAGGAGATCGTGCACGCGAACAAGTTCATCGACCACGTCGCCGACCGCGACAACGACGCGAAGATCGGCACCATCCCCGCACCGCAGGTGCAGGTGCAGACCGTGCTGGACGCGTTCGAGGCCGCGCTGAAGCACGAGCAGCGCGTCTCCGATTCGATCCGCGACCTGTACCGCGCGGCCGAGAAGGAGGGCGACCTCGACTCCCGCCCGCTGCTCAACTGGTTCCTCAACGAGCAGATCGAGGAAGAGGCGACGGTCAGCGAGATCGTCGGACGAGTGAAGCTGATCAACGACGACGGTCCGGGACTGCTGCGCCTGGATGAGGAACTCGGCAAGCGCCCGACCGAGTCCACCGAGGCCTGATCGCACATACGAAAGGCGCCGTCCCGGATTCGGGACGGCGCCTTTGCGTTGGCTCAGCGCGACGATCAGTGCTTGGTCTGCGAGGAGGTGAGCGGCGGCTGGCTCGACCATGGGAAGTCGATCCACTGATCGGTGTACTTCCACACATAGTCGCAGTTGACGATCGTGCGCGATTTCTCGTAGATGCACGCGATCTTGGACTCGGCCACGTGGTCGGCGACGAACTCCTGCACCAGCTTCAGCGTCTTGCCGGTGTCGGCCACGTCATCGACGACAAGCACCTTCATCCCTGACAGATCCACCGCCGCAGGTGTGGGCGGCAACATGATCGGCACGTCCAGTCGCTGGTCGACGCCGGTGTAGAACTCGACGTTCACCACCGACACGTTCTTGATATCCAACGCGTACCCGAGGGCGCCGCCGAACGGCAGACCGCCACGCGCGATCGACAGGACGAGGTCAGGTTCGAAGCCGGAATCGACGACATTCTGGGCGACCTCGCGCACCGCACGCCCGAAGTCTTCGTAGGTCAGCACTTCCCGCTCAGCAGCCATGTGTAGATCCTGCCGCATGCCGTCCCGAACGTGTGCACCGGCCGCTTGCATATATCGAACATGTGTTCGATGCTTAATGGATGGCCACGACCCTTCCGGATCGACTGGAGACGATCGCTGCCCTACGCAGCGAACTGCACCGCGCACAGCCGGCCGGACAGTCGCTGCCCACCCATTCCGCCCTGGCCGAACTGGTCGGGCCAGGACTACGAGTGGGCACCGTTCACTGCATCACCAACTCGACGAGCCTGGGAATCGCCTTGATGGCCGGCGCATCCGCTGCCGGATCATGGTGCGCCACAGTCGGTTTCCCGGATCTGGGCCTGGAGTGTGCGGACGAGTGGGGCGTCGACCTGGAACGTCTTGCCCTCATCCCACGAGTACGACCCGAGCAATGGCTCGACACCGTCTGCGCGCTGATCGAGGCGATCGACGTTGTCCTCGCTCGCCCTGCTCCACCCCTCACACCCGGGTTGCGCAATCGACTGCTCGCCCGCCTGCGCCACCGGGGCGCGACCCTGCTTGTTGCCGGCGCCTGGCCGCAGGCGACCAGCACCTTCGAGGTGACCGCCGATCGTTGGCACGGGCTCGAACACGGCCATGGCCACCTGGTGAGTCGCGAGTTGACGATCTCGTGCACCCGCGGTCACCGCACCACGAGCGCCACCGTGCAGTGGCCACCACCGCACCGTCGGTGAGATCTTCCGCGACATGAGAAGTGGCCCCGGGAGAACCCCGGGGCCACTTCATGCGATCACGACAGATCAGTGGTTGTCGCGGCCGTCCTTCAGGTCGCGAGCCTTGTCCTTCGCCTTGTCGGCAAGGCCGCGGTTGTCGTCGCGACCACCGTCGACACCACGACGGCCGTCCTCGTCGACGACGACTTCCTCACGGGCGACCTCGGCGTCGACGCGGCGCTCGTCCTGGACCTTGTTGGTCTGCAGTCCGACGCGCTCCTTGTCGACGACCTCCTTCTCGACCACCGGACGCTCCTCGGAGAGGGTCACCGACACCTCGTCGTCGCCGAGCTTGCCGCCACGGCTGCCGTCGCCATCGGTGATCGGCTCACGGACGACCTCGAACTCCTCGCGCTCGACCGGTACGGTGATCGTCTTCTGCTCGGTGACGACGTGCTTGCGCAAGCGGACGCGGCCGGTCTCGACACGCTCCTTGCCGACCTTGAGCTCCTCCTCGCGACGGACGACCGAGTTGTCGTCGCCGTCGAAGCCGCGTCGGTCGCGGTCGCCGGTGTCGGGACGGTCGCGGTCGACATCTCCGCCACGGCCGGCAACTTCACCAGCAGCACCGGCAGCACCCAGGCCGTCACGGTCGCGGTCGCCGTCATTGCCGATACGGCCGTCACCCACACCGCCGGCGCGGCCACCGTCGAGCTGGTAGTAGCGGTAGATCTCGTCCTGCTCCTGCTCGGACAGGTGACCGTCGGCGTCGACGTTCGGCGCGTCCTTGATGAAGTCCTTGGTGTACGGGACACGCAGGTCGTCACCGTCGTTCTGCGCCATGTCCAGCGGAACGAAGGTCTCGTTGTTGCCGAAGAGCCCGGTCTTCACCGTCACGAAGGTGGGGCGGTCGGTCTCGTCGTCCAGATAGACCTGGCCGATCGAACCGACCTTGTCACCGTCCTGGTCGACAACGTTCTGGCCGTGCAGTCGATTGATGTCAAGCGTCATGAACTACAACCCCTTTCAAGAGATGTTGGTTGAGACTTTCTGCTCTCCCAAGAACTGTTCGATAAACAGTCACACCTCATTTTTGTCATGCCCGGGGACGAGGTTGGGGCTTGCGGAGCGACAGATTTTCTGATTGATGTCCCCCCTGCCCCGCGACTCACCGCGCTTGCCTAGTTCGTACACATGTTCGATACTCGATGGATGACCGCGTCCATCCCGCTCAGCACACGCCCCGCGCGTGCGCTGGTCGTGTGGTGCCCGAACTGGTCGATCGAGGCGGTACGCCGCTCGATGGGAAGCGCCGCCCCGTCGGCCTTCGCACTGGTTCGGGCCGGCCGGCTCGTCGCGGTCTGCGAGACCGCGGCCCAGGAAGCCGTGACCGTCGGCCTACGGGTCCGAGAAGCGCAGGTACGGTGTCCGAACCTTGTTGTCCTGCAACATGACCCGGCACTCGACGAGCGATGCTTCGCGCCGGTTCTACGTACGGTGGAGAAGCTCGTTCCCCACATGCAGGTGCTGCGTCCAGGCACGATCGCGATGCGTATCGCCGGTGCTTCGCGTTTCTACGGCAGCGAGGACGCCGTGGTGGAGAGCCTGTTCGACCAACTGAGCGACACCGACGTCCCCGACGCCCGGATCGCGGTCGCCGAAGGACTCTTCGCAGCAGAGCAGGCCGCGTACGCGACGACACCCGAACGTCCGTTCGTCAACCTGTCCGCCGACGACACCCACCGCTTCCTACGTACCCTGCCGGTCGAGGCCGTCGCGCAGGAGGTCGATCAACTTGACCTGGCAAAAACTCTGCGCCGCATCGGTATTCGCAACCTCGGCGCGTTCGCTCGACTGCCTCGACAACAGGTTCATGCACGCTTCGGCGAGGGTGGCCTGCGCGCCCACCGACTCGCGAGCGGGCAGGACGCTCCTTTGTTGCGCACATCCCCGGTCCCCACCGATCTTTCGGTACGTGCGGTCTGCGACCCACCGGCCACCGACACCGCCACCATCACCCACTGGGTACGCGTTCACTGCGAGCAATTGACCGAGCGCCTGCGCCGTGCCGGACAGGTCTGCCACGAGATCCGTGTCGAACTGCGCACCGAGGCAGGAGTGGTACACGAACGCCGGTGGCGGCACACCTGGCCCTTCGGAGTCGACGACATGGTCGAGCGGGTCCGGTGGCAACTCGACGACTTCGACGCCGAACAGGAGACCCGGTTCGACGCAATCAGCTCCGTGGCCGTCGCCGCCGAATCTCCCACGGCTGCAGGCGAACACGCTCAAGGCCTCTGGGGAGAACGCCCCGACCGACACATCGTCCATGCACTCACCTCGCTGCAGCACGAACTCGGTCACTCGGGCGTGTGCAGCGCGACGTTGGTCGGCGGACGGTTGCTGCACGAGCGACAGGCGATCCGTCCGTGGGGTGATGCCGCCCCGGCCCAGGCCCGGCTGGAGCAACCCTGGCCGGGCACCGTCCCAGGCCCGGCACCGGCCACCGTCTTCCGACGAGCCCGCCCCGCAGAGGTGAGCACGGACGACGGCGAGGCGGTCGGGGTCGATTCGCGCGGCAACCTTTCCCATCCGCCGACCCACTGGCGGCCGGCCCATGATCGGTCTCCCCGGCGCCGGATCGTCGCATGGAACGGACCCTGGCCACTGCGTCAGCACTGGTGGCAAAAACCGTTGCAGGTCAATCGTTTTCAGATCATCGACGACGCATCCCAGGCGTGGTTGCTGATCGCCGCACCGAACGGCTGGTGGATCGAGGCTCGCTATGACTGACCTACGCAGGTTGTGGTGGTGAGGGATGGGATGGAACAACCCGCCGATCCCGTGGTCGCAACTGGAGCAGGCCCTCTCTCACGGCGTCCGCCCGCAGGTGCGGCAGGAGTTGGTCGCCGACGGTGGTGACGGGCCGGCGTTCTCCCGCAAACGTGCCAAGTTCACTCCGGCCAGGATCGACCGCCCCGACGTCGTCGTGCCCTACGCCGAACTGCATGCCCACTCGCACTACAGCTTCCTGGACGGTGCCTCCTCGCCCGAGGATCTCGTCACCGAGGCGGTGGCGCTCGGGCTGCACGGGCTCGCACTCACCGACCATGACGGGCTGTACGGCATCGTCCGGCTCGCCGAAGCTGCCGAGAGTTACGGCGACCTGATCACGATGTACGGAGCTGAGCTGTCGTTCGGATTGAGCGCACCGCAGAACGGCAACGCCGATCCGGAAGGACATCACCTCGTCCTGATCGCCGATGGCGTGGAGGGGTACCGGAAGTTGGCCACCGCCCTCACCGACGGTCACCTACACCCGGAGGCGGAGAAGGGGCGCCCGGTGCACGACCTCGCCCGCATCGCAAGCATCACCTCCGGGTCAAGTTTTGTGCTGACCGGGTGCCGCAAAGGCCTTGTCCGGCAAGCACTTTCGCGAGGTGATGAAAGCGCTGCCATGAGCGAACTCGAGCGTCTGGCCGAACTCTTCGGTCACGATCGCGTTTTGGTCGAACTCACCGATCACGGTGACCCGAGTGACGGTCCACGCAATGACCGACTGGCCGATCTGGCTCGCCGGTGCCGACTCGACGTCGTGGCGACCAACGCCGTCCACTACGCCTCCCCGGAGAACTACCCGCTCGCAACAGCCGTCGCGGCCGTTCGCGCACGGCGCAGTCTCGACGATCTCGACGGCTGGTTACCCGCGTCCGACCAGGCTCACCTGCGCAGCGGGGGCGAGATGCAGCGACGGTTCGGTCGGTTCCCCGGTGCGATCGAGCGCACCGTCGAGATCGCCGACCAGTCCGGCTTCCGGCTCCGTGCAGCGACCCCACGTCTGCCGAAGCAGGACGTACCGACCGGACACACGTCGATGAGCTACCTGAGACAACTGGTCGAAACCGCTGCGGCACAGAAGTTCTCGCCGATGTCGACCGAGGTGCGCCAGCGGCTCGACAAGGAACTCGACGTCATCGAGGCCAAGGACTTCCCCGGCTACTTCCTGATCGTCCACGACATCGTCACCTTCGCCCGTGGCGAAGGCATCCTGTGCCAGGGCCGCGGGTCGGCGGCCGCGTCCCTGGTCTGTTACGTGCTGGGCATCACGGTGATCGACCCGATCTTCTACCGGCTGCCGTTCGAACGCTTCCTGTCCGAACTACGCGAAGAAGCACCCGACATCGACATCGATTTCGATTCCGGACGACGCGAGGAGGTGATCCAGTACGTCTACAGGCGTTATGGCCGACGCAACGCGGCGCAGGTGGCCAATGTCGTCACCTATCGTCCGAAGAACGCCGTCCGCGACATGGCAAAAGCTTTGGGGCACAGTCAAGGTCAGCAGGACGCATGGTCCAAGCAGGTCGAACGGTGGGGCGCCGACATCAGTAGTGCCGACCACGACATCCCCCAACCGGTGATCGGCCTGGCGCAACAGGTGCTGACCTTCCCGCGGCACCTGGGCATCCACTCCGGTGGCATGGTGCTCACCGAGCGACCGGTGGGTGAGGTGTGCCCGATCGAGCCGGCCCGGATGGAGAACCGCACCGTCCTGCAGTGGGACAAGGACGACTGCGCGTGGATGGGACTGGTGAAGTTCGACCTGCTCGGCCTGGGCATGCTGGCCGCGCTGCAGTACACCTTCGATCTCGTGCAGGAGCACCTGGGCGAGCAGTGGCACATCGAGACGCTGCCGAAGGGTGAACGCGGGGTCTACGACATGCTCGCCCGAGCCGACTCCATCGGTGTCTTCCAGGTCGAGAGCCGCGCTCAGATGGGCACCCTTCCCCGCCTGAAGCCCCGCTGCTTCTACGACCTCGCGGTCGAGATCGCGCTCATCCGTCCCGGCCCGATCCAGGGCGGCGCCGTCCACCCTTACATCCGCAGGCGCACCGGCGAGGACGAGATCACCTACCCACATCCGTTGGTGAAGGACGTGCTCGAACGCACCCTCGGCGTCCCGTTGTTCCAAGAGCAACTGATGCAGATGGCGGTCAGCGTCGGCGGCTGCTCCCCCGCCGACGCCGACTTGCTGCGCCGCGCAATGGGTTCCAAGCGCGGGGTGGAACGGATCGACGCCCTGCGGACCCGGCTCTATGAAGGTATGTATGCCAACGGCATCAGTCCCGAAGTGGCCGACGAGATCTACAACAAGATCGAGGCGTTCGCCAACTTCGGGTTCGCCGAGTCACACGCGCTCAGTTTCGCGGTGCTGGTCTATGCCAGTTCCTGGCTGAAACTGCACTACCCCGCCGCCTTCCTCGCCGCCCTGCTGCGCGCGCAACCGATGGGCTTCTACGCACCGCAGACTCTCGTCGGTGACGCCCGCCGCCACGGCGTGCAAGTGCGTCCGCCGCATCTGCACCGCTCCGATGTGTACGCCGGACTCGAACCGATCGACGACTCCATCACCTCCCCCGCCTCCCCCTCCGGACTCCCCGACTGTCTGTGCGACCACAGCGAGGACGACATCGGACTGTTCGACCCGAGCCGGCCCGACGACACCGCCGAGCACCGGCGTGATGCCCCGTTCGCCGTACGGCTCGGGTTCGACGAGATCAAGAACCTCGGCGCGGCAGCCGCCGAACGCATCGTCGCCGCCAGGCAGAAGGACGGCGGGTTCACCGATCTGGCCGATCTGTCCCGCCGGGCGGTGCTGGACGCCGACCAACTGGAGGCTCTGGCGCTCAGCGGCGCGCTCGATTGCATCGCCGGCTCGCGGCGTGATGCCCTGTGGCGGTCCGCGGAGGCGGCGACCGTCCGCGAGGGCCAGTTGGAGTTCACCGTGCCCTACCAACCACCGCTGCTCCCCTTGCTCACTCCGGGCGAGATCCTGCAGCACGATCTGCAATCGACCGGCATCAGCCCGAACGATCACCCGATCCGGCACAACCGGGAGGCGTTGAGCGCCAGAGGAGTTCGACCGATCGAGTCCTGCCGGACGGTCGAGTCCGGACGCCGGATCGAGGTGGCCGGCGTCGTCACCCACCGGCAGCGTCCGGCCACCGCGAGCGGCATCACCTTTCTCAACCTCGAGGACGAGACCGGCCTGCTCAACGTGATCGTCAGTCGTGGCGTGTGGCACCGTTACCGACGGATCGCGCGCACGGCGCCCGCCATGGTCATCCGCGGCATCCTCGAAAGTTCGGCCGCCGACGGTATGGCGATCACCAATCTGGTCGCCGACCGGCTGGAACCGCTCACGATCAGCGTGCGTACCGGGTCGCGCGACTTCCGTTGAACAGGTTCAGTCGTCGTCGCCGTGACCACTCGGACGCACGAACGGGAACGCGAGCGTGGCTTTGATGTTGGTGCCGAGCAGCATCATGATCAGTCGGTCGACACCGAATCCCAGGCCACCGGTCGGCGGCATGCCGAGTTCGAGTGCCCCGAGGAAGGCCTCGTCGACCTCCATCGCCTCCGGGTCGCCCGCGGCAGCGGCCATCGACTGACGGGTCAGACGCTCGCGCTGATCGATGGGGTCGATGAGCTCGCTGTACGCGGTGCCCATCTCCGCGCCGAACGCCACCAGGTCCCACTGTTCCGCCAACTTCGGGTCGTTGCGGTTCGGACGCGCCAGCGGCGAGACCTCGACCGGAAAGTCCTTGTAGAAGGTCGGGAACGCGGTCTGCTTCTCGACCAGTGCCTCGTACAACTCCATCACCAGCTTGCCCGGACCGGCCCCGGCCGGCGCACCTACACCGTGGGCGGCGCAGATCTGCGCGAGGTCGGCGAGCGGCGAAGCGCTGGTGACGGTCTGCCCGACCGCCTTCGACACCGCCTCGTGCACGGTCACGACCGGCCACGGACGGTCCAGGTCGACCTCGTCCACTCCCCCTGAAGCGTTGGGCCGCAAGGCGACCGGACGGCCGTTCACGGCAACCGCGGTGCGCAGCACGACCTCCCGCATGAGTTCGCGCATGGTGTCGTAGTCGCCGTAGGCCTCGTACGCCTCCAACGAGGTGAACTCCGGGTTGTGGGTCGCGTCCGCGCCCTCGTTGCGGAAGTTGCGGTTCAGTTCGAAGATCCGCTGCATCCCGCCGACCGCCAGCCGCTTCAAGTAGAGCTCGGGTGCGATGCGCAGGTACAGGCCCATGTTGTAGGCGTTGATATGCGTCTTGAACGGACGCGCGGTCGCGCCGCCGTGGATCGCTTGAAGCATAGGCGTCTCCACCTCGACGAACCCCTTGTCGGTGAAGACGTCACGCATGGCTCGCACGCCGATGAACCGGCGCTGCAGCATCGCGAGTGAGTTCGGGTCGAGGAGCAGGTCGAGGGAACGGTTGCGCGCCCGGAGGTCCTGCGACAGTCGGGTATGCATCACCGGCATGGGGCTCAAGCACTTGGACGCCATGCGCCACGAGTGCATCAGCACCGACAGTTCTCCGTTGCGGGAGGTCGCGACCACGCCGGTGACGCTCACCAGGTCGCCCAGGTCGACCGTCCGGCGCCACAGTTCACGCGCCTGGCGGGGTGTTCCTTCGACGGTGACCATCACCTGGATCCGTGAGCCCTCGTCGTCGAGGACTGCGAAGGTGACGCCGCCCAGATTGCGCCAGGCACGGATGCGTCCGCTGACCGACACGGCGACGTCGGTCGTCGTGTCCGGGGCCATCCCCCTGTGTGCTGCAACAAGCTCGGCTACGCGATGCGTGCGCGGCACCGACACGGGGTAGCCCTCGAAACCCGCCTCACGCAGCAGCTCCAGCTTGCCTCGACGGACGCACTGTTGCTCGCTGAGTTGCACGGCGTCCGGTTCCGGAATGAGCAGATCGCGTTCCTGCTCACGCACGGTCTCGTTGAACCCCTCCTCGGTGCGCACCGGTTGGCTCTCACCCGGACGAGGTCCGATGAGGAAGCGAGGACCGACCGGACGCACGAAGCCCTCGGCAATACCCATCGCCAGCCCGGCGCGGGCCACGGTGAGGGCGGGGTCGTAGCAGAGCATCCGTGGAACCCACGTCGGGCGGTACTTGTCGTTGGACCGATAGAGCGTCTCGAGTTGGTAGAACCTGGACGCGAACGACAACGCAGCATCCGTCAGCTTCGTGACCGGACCGGCACCCACCTGATCGGCTGTGCTGAACACGTTGCGGAACACGGCGAAGTTCAGCGACACCCGGCGAATGCCCAGGTCACCGCCGAGTTCGATCAGCTTGGCGACCAGGTACTCGTTGAGACCGTTCTCCGCGGAGCGGTCTCGACGCATGAGGTCCAGGGACACACCGCGCACGCCCCACGGCACGAACGACAGAAAACCACGAATGACACCTTCGCGGTCTCGGGCCGTGATGAGTACGCATCGACCGTCGGCCGGGTCACCAAGTCGGTTGAGCGCCATCGAGAAACCACGCTCGGTCTCGTTGCCGCGCCATTCGGTGGCCAGGCGTTCGATCTCGGCGAGTTCATCGGGGTTCAGGTCACCGTGTCGACGAACTTCGGCGGTGTATCCGGCCCGGTTGATCCTGGTGACCGCCTGTCGCACCGGACGCATGGACCGACCCCGCAGACTGAAGGAGTCGACGTCGATGATCGCTTCGTCGCCCAATGGGAAGGCCCGCAGGCCGGCGTCGACATACATCTGGGACGCCTTGTCACCACTGGAAAGAACCGCGCTGTACAGACCGAGTTCACGGCACTGCTTGCGCCAGGCTTCGATGGTTGCGGGCCACGACTCCGGATCGCCGATGGGGTCGGCACTGGCCACGCTCACACTTCCCTCGTTGCGGAAGGTGAGGACCGCCCGGCCGTCCGGTGAGAACACCGCGGACTTGTCGCGGCGCGTGGCGAAGTAGCCGAGCGAGTCGTCCTCTCCGTGCTCCAGCAACAGGCGGCGGACCGCCAGTTCCTGGTCGGCGCTCTGCCATCCCGCCCCGTGGCCGGCCCGCCACACCGCCAGCAGCGCGAGCACCAGCGCGATCGCCGACGTGAGGCCGGCAAGCACATAGATCCAGTGCGGCCCGTAATGACCGTCGAAGACCGGAGTGCCGGGCGGGGTCTCGATTCCGAACGCCGAACGGACGCTCCAACGTGCACGCTCTCCCGGGCCCTTGAGCGTGTGCGGGAAGAACCAGGTCAGCGCGAAGGACAGACACGCGGACAGCAGCAGTCCGCTCAGCAGCACCCCGAGACCGAGCCGGAGGCTGCCCTTCTGCAGACGGGCCGGGAATGCGGACCTGCTGAGCAGAAGCGCGATGAAGACGACGGTCTGTATCGACAGCGCGACCAGATTGAACGCGACGCCTGAGCGGATCTCGATGTAGTCCCGGGTCCAGCCGTTGACCTGTTCGACCGTCAGCCACTCGGGAGAGTCCCAGGCGACGTAGACCAGCAACGCCGAAGAGATCAGCGCGACGAGCATGACAACCAGCACCACGGTGTGGGCAGCACGCAGACGTCTGCGGACGGCCCCGGCCAGGACGAGTGTCAGGGCCGCAATGAAGAGGCTGGGTTCTGATGGAAGCCCGGCCAGGGAGAACAGGTCGGAGACGACCAACCCGATGATCTCCAACCCCAGCAGGAGCGAGGTCAGCGACCACAGGGCGGCCACCACCAGCAGACGCCCGAGCCAGACGGCGACCCGTTCGCGCCAGCCCGTCTTGAGACGTACCGATGCGGCGGATCCGCCATACGAATTGATCGAGCGCCTGAATACCCTGCTGACGCTCACCCAGCGGCCTCCGCATTCTGCTTCTCGCACCCTCATTCCCGAGGCCCGACGACCATCTTGCAGGACGCCGGTGCGATCCGCGTAGTTGGGGCGAAAATGAACGCCAGAACCGGCCGAGGAATGCACAAAGGGCCGCCCCTGAGGGGCGGCCCTTTGCCTTTAAAGAGAAGTCCGGCGGTGTCCTACTCTCCCACACCCTACCGAGTGCAGTACCATCGGCGCTGAAGGGCTTAGCTTCCGGGTTCGGAATGTGACCGGGCGTTTCCCACTTCGCTATGACCGCCGTAACACTATGAAACTATGACGCCAACAGGTTTGTTGCGTGTTGTTTCAGATATCGCATAGTGGACGCTAAAGCATGAACTGCAGGAACCCTTTGTTGTGAAGGGTTTGAGTAAGTTATCGGCTTATTAGTACCGGTCAGCTACACACATTACTGTGCTTCCACGTCCGGCCTATCAACCCAGTCGTCTACTGGGAGCCTCTCACCCACAAAGGGGCATGGAAACCTCATCTTGAAGCGTGCTTCCCGCTTAGATGCTTTCAGCGGTTATCACTTCCGAACGTAGCTAATCAGCGGTGCTCCTGGCGGAACAACTGACACACCAGAGGTTCGTCCAT
>NZ_BAAGZR010000019.1:0-3147 GCF_054778255.1 Yimella radicis | reverse complement strand
CGCCGGCTGCACTGAATGATCTGGGCTTGTGGGTCTGGGTTGGTGTGGGTGGTGGTGGTGCTGTGTGTTGTTTGAGAATTGCATAGTGGACGCGAAGCATCTGTAGTGCTCTGTGAAGTTTTTTTGTGTAAGTTTTTAAGAGCGTACGGTGGATGCCTTGGCACCAGGAACCGATGAAGGACGTAGGAATCTGCGATAAGCCTCGGGGAGTCGATAACCAGACTGTGATCCGAGGATTTCCGAATGGGGGAACCCCGCACCATTCATGTGGTGTGACCCATACCTGAACTCATAGGGTATGTGGAGGGAACGTGGGGAAGTGAAACATCTCAGTACCCACAGGAAGAGAAAACAAGAGTGATTCCGTGAGTAGTGGCGAGCGAAAGCGGATGAGGCTAAACCGCGGTTGTGTGATACCTGTCAGGGGTTGCAGTCGTGGGGTTGTGGGATCGTTCTTACCAATGCTGACATGTTGGTGGGCAGTTAGAAATGGCGCGTGTAGGCGAAACATCTTGAATGGTGTACCGGAGAGGGTGTAAGTCCTGTAGCCGAAACATGTGTCACTGTCTTGGACGTGTTCCCAAGTAGCACCGGGCCCGTGAAATCCGGTGTGAATCTGGCAGGACCACCTGCTAAGCCTAAATATTCCCTGGTGACCGATAGCGGACTAGTACCGTGAGGGAAAGGTGAAAAGTACCCCGGGAGGGGAGTGAAATAGTACCTGAAACCGTGCGCTTACAATCCGTCAGAGCCTCCTTGTTGGGGTGATGGCGTGCCTTTTGAAGAATGAGCCTGCGAGTTAGTGCTCAGTGGCGAGGTTAACCCGGGTGGGGTAGCCGTAGCGAAAGCGAGTCCGAAGAGGGCGTTTTTAGTCGCTGGGTCTAGACCCGAAGCGGAGTGATCTACCCATGGCCAGGTTGAAGCGACGGTAAGACGTCGTGGAGGACCGAACCCACTTAGGTTGAAAACTGAGGGGATGAGCTGTGGGTAGGGGTGAAAGGCCAATCAAACTCCGTGATAGCTGGTTCTCCCCGAAATGCATTTAGGTGCAGCGTCACGTGTTTCTTGCCGGAGGTAGAGCTACTGGATGGCTGATGGGCCTCACCAGGTTACTGACGTCAGCCAAACTCCGAATGCCGGTAAGTGAGAGCGTGGCAGTGAGACTGTGGGGGATAAGCTTCATAGTCGAGAGGGAAACAGCCCAGATCACCAGCTAAGGTCCCTAAGCGTGTGCTAAGTGGAAAAGGATGTGGAGTTGCTGTGACAACCAGGAGGTTGGCTTAGAAGCAGCCACCCTTTAAAGAGTGCGTAATAGCTCACTGGTCAAGTGATTCCGCGCCGACAATGTAGCGGGGCTCAAGCACACCACCGAAGCTGTGGCAATCACACAACACCCTGATTTCAAGCCTTGTGTTTGTGGTCCAGGGGTGTGGTTGGGTAGGGGAGCGTCGTGTGGGCAGTGAAGCGCCGGAGTGATCCAGGCGTGGAGGCCACACGAGTGAGAATGCAGGCATGAGTAGCGAATGACGGGTGAGAAACCCGTCCGCCGAATAACCAAGGGTTCCAGGGTCAAGCTAATCTGCCCTGGGTAAGTCGGGACCTAAGGCGAGGCCGACAGGCGTAGTCGATGGACATCCGGTTGATATTCCGGAACCGGCGAAGGACCGCCCATATCGAACCAAGGGATGCTAACCACCCGAACCATCATGTTCGTACGCCTTCGGGTGTGCGTGTTGGTGGGGAGCGTGGGACCCGATCTTGTAGTAGGTAAGCGAGGGAGTGACGCAGGAAGGTAGCCTCCGCGGGGCGATGGTTGTCCCCGTCTAAGACTGTAGGCCGACTGGTAGGCAAATCCGCCAGTCATTCAGGCTGAGAGTTGATAGTGACCACATATGTGGGAAGTAGGGTGATCCTATGCTGCCGAGAAAAACTTCTAGCGAGGTTCGAGCCGCCCGTACCCTAAACCGACTCAGGTGGTTAGGTAGAGAATACTAAGGCGATCGAGTGAATCGTGGTTAAGGAATTCGGCAAAATGCCCCCGTAACTTCGGGAGAAGGGGGGCCCAATCCTTGAAGTGACTTGCTCACTAGGGGTGAGGGCCGCAGAGACCAGGGAGAAGCGACTGTTTACTAAAAACACAGGTCCGTGCGAAGAAGTAATTCGATGTATACGGACTGACGCCTGCCCGGTGCTGGAACGTTAAGGGGACCGGTTAGCCTTTGGGCGAAGCTGAGAACTTAAGCGCCAGTAAACGGCGGTGGTAACTATAACCATCCTAAGGTAGCGAAATTCCTTGTCGGGTAAGTTCCGACCTGCACGAATGGCGTAACGACTTCTCCACTGTCTCAACCGCGAACTCGGCGAAATTGCACTACGAGTAAAGATGCTCGTTACGCGCAGCAGGACGGAAAGACCCCGGGACCTTTACTACAGCTTGGTATTGGTGTTCGGTACGGCTTGTGTAGGATAGGTGGGAGACTGTGAAGCATGCACGCCAGTGTGTGTGGAGTCAACGTTGAAATACCACTCTGGTCGTTCTGGGCTCCTAACCTCGGTCCGTGATCCGGATCAGGGACAGTGCCTGGTGGGTAGTTTAACTGGGGCGGTTGCCTCCCAAAAGGTAACGGAGGCGCCCAAAGGTTCCCTCAGCCTGGTTGGCAATCAGGTTTTGAGTGTAAGTGCACAAGGGAGCTTGACTGTGAGACAGACATGTCGAGCAGAGACGAAAGTCGGGACTAGTGACCCGGCGGTGGCTTGTGGAAGCGCCGTCGCTCAACGGATAAAAGGTACCCCGGGGATAACAGGCTGATCTTGCCCAAGAGCTCATATCGACGGCATGGTTTGGCACCTCGATGTCGGCTCGTCGCATCCTGGGGCTGGAGTAGGTCCCAAGGGTTGGGCTGTTCGCCCATTAAAGCGGTACGCGAGCTGGGTTTAGAACGTCGTGAGACAGTTCGGTCCCTATCCGCTGTGCGCGTAGGAAACTTGAGAAGACCTGTCCCTAGTACGAGAGGACCGGGATGGACGAACCTCTGGTGTGTCAGTTGTTCCGCCAGGAGCACCGCTGATTAGCTACGTTCGGAAGTGATAACCGCTGAAAGCATCTAAGCGGGAAGCACGCTTCAAGATGAGGTTTCCATGCCCCTT
>NZ_BAAGZR010000018.1:0-2010 GCF_054778255.1 Yimella radicis | reverse complement strand
GTGTCGGATGCGGCTTCACCAACATGGACAACTACCGAAGGCGCATCATGGTCCACATCGCCCTCACCCGAGGGCAGAGACCAGCAGCATGAAATCAGCACACGCCCCGCTCAAATGCGGAGAGCCATTTATCTCTGCAGTAGACGCCCGGCCCGTCTTCGGCGCCTCGTGCCACACATGCCTTCCCGCTCGGGTGCGGCGGGCCATAATTCGCCTTTCACGTGCCCGGCTTGCCGTCTTCGGAGCTGGGCCTTGACACCCCTGCACCGGGTACCCCCGCATCAGTACCGCACCTGCCGCTGGGCAGTCGATGCATCACCTGTCCGAACGGAATCGGCCGGCCCCACGCTGATCACTGCTCCCACACCGCCGAAGCACTTCAACCGATCCGTCACTGCAGCATCATCGAGAAGCCGTCCTCGACACCGGCAGGTCCCGGGCCCGCTGGCTGTGATGTCTTCGCGCTGGCGGCGTCGGCGGGGAGAGGATTTCGCAGTGAGCAGCACCGCTCTTTCCGGGATCGAGGCGACCACCGAATCCGGCCCGCGGTGCTGCACGAAACCTTGGGGGCTCCGTCGAGCCAGTGGCAATCCGGCCCGTGGTTGCCTCACCATGGAGCGGTGACTGCTGAGCGTTGCCGATCCACCGATCCTGCCGAACCCCTTTCCGATGCCGAGCTGCTCATCGGCCTGGTGGTCTCACCATCCCTGAGTGCGATGCTCGGCCCCGAGGTCACCACCTCGGTGCGCAAGATTTTGGTGCAGCGGTATCCGGGAGTGCGCTGGCAACTGAAGATGGCCGAAGACCGGCTGGTCGATCCACCCACCGAGACCTTGGACCTGCTGGAGGCGGCCCGAAACCGCGTGCTGGAGGAGAACTGGGATTTGGCCGTGGTGCTCACCGAGATCCCCCTGAAGACCGGCCGACGTCCGGTGCTCACCCAGCTCAGCCCCGTGCACGGGGTAGGACTGGTCTCCGTCCCAGCCCTGGGAGCCGTGCACGTGCGGCAGAAGGTGCAAGAGACCACCGTGCACGTGGTCGGGCAGCTCCTGGGCTACGACGCCGAAGACCTCAACGCCCAGCGGGATCTTGCTCGAAGAGCCCACCAGCTGTCCACCGATCTCGACGAACGCCCGGACGACAACGTCGTGCAGTTCACGGCCCGAGTGCTGAGCGGCAACGTGCGGTTGCTGCTGGGCATGATCCGCGCCAACCAGCCTTGGGCCTTCGTGGCCCGGCTCTCCCGGGCGCTGGTCGTGGCAGCGGCCACCGGCATGCTGACATTGGTGGCCTCGGACCTATGGGTACTGGCCATGGCCTACGGGCCGGTGCGCCTGGTCCTGCTGGCGGTGATGGCGATCGGGGCGGTGAGTGCCACCCTGATCCTGGGAGCCGACTTGTGGGAGCGCCCACGGCGGCGAGCCCAACGTGAGCAGGTGATCCTGTTCAATTTGGCCACCACCGCGACCGTGGCCATCGGGGTTGTGGTGTTCTACCTCGTCTTATTCATCCTGTCCTGGGTCGGCGCGCTGCTGCTCATCGACGAGCAGGTACTGGCCGGTGTCGCCGGTCACCCAGTGAACGCTTTGGACTACGCGAAGATCAGCTGGCTCACCGCCAGCCTGGCCACCGTGGGCGGAGCACTAGGAGCTGGACTGGAGGACGAAGATGTGGTGCGCGCCGCTGCCTACACCCGGTCCAGCACCTGACACAGCCCCAGCACAGAAGAAACTGAAACATCTACGCGTTGATGCCACGTCTATGCAGGTGTCATTGCCGGTCGCGATGACTTGGTGGGCTCAGCGCAGTGCGCTGCCTCGTACTCGGCGGGTGGGGCGTTGCCGAGGCGGGTGTGCGGGCGGGCGCTGTTGTACCTGTCGATCCGGGATCCGCACCGCCCTGCCGGACGCGCGGATCGCAGTCGACAAGTGGCATCTCGTCGCCCTCGCCAACCTCATGGTCACCCAGGTCCGTCAACGGATCACCCGGCAACTGCACGGCCGCCGCGGC
>NZ_BAAGZR010000017.1:0-1362 GCF_054778255.1 Yimella radicis | reverse complement strand
TGTGATGTCTCGTGACTTCTGGGTGTCCCGGATGTCATGACATTCGGGACACCCGAGTGTCGTGACATCCGGGACACTCATCAGGCATGGCTGATGAGATCTCGCGTGTTGTTCGTGATGCTGTGCTCCGGTTCGATCCGGTCGTTGGTCAGATGACGGTGCGGCAGTTCTGTCACGACCACGGCCTGTCGACGACGACTTTCTACCGACTTCGGACAACGGCTGCGGAGCAGGGCGCGTCCGCGGTGCTCCGTCACAAGTCTCGGGCACCCATCAAGCCGGCCCGCCGGTATGGCGAGTTCACGGTCGATGCGGTCGTCCACGCGCGTAAAGAGCTGCAGGACCAGGGCCTGGACCATGGCCCGTGGTCGATCTGGTGGCGGCTGGATCAGCAGGGAGTAGACCCCTTGCCCTCACGGTCCTGGATCGCGCGGAAACTGCGATCTCTGGGTCTGGTCGAGGTCAACCCGAAGAAGCGTCCTCGGGCGTCTTGGCGCCGGTTCCAACGCGCCCACGCCAACGAACTGTGGCAACTGGACGGCCTCGAGTTCTGGTTGCCCAGCGCCACCCTGACCACGATCTTTCAGGTCATCGATGACTGCACCCGCGTCTGCGTAGCACTCCTGCCAGCCCTGGGCGGTGAAACGTTCGCCGGTGCCCGCGAGGCGCTCGAAACCGGGTTCGCCGAGTACGGGCCACCCGCAGCCGTCCTCACCGACAACGCGCGTGCGTTCAACCAGCACCGATTGGGCCAGGTCGCTCCGCTGGAACCATGGTTGGCCCAGCGAGGCATCCGACCGATCAGCGGCCGTGTCATGCACCCGCAAACGCAGGGCAAAACCGAACGCTCCCACCAAGGCGTCCGCAACTGGCTGAAGCGTCACCCCGTCACGACTCTGGCCGAGCTGCACGCCACCTTGGAGGAGTACCGGCACGTGTACAACCACGAGCGTCAGCATCAAGGCCTCGGGCCACGCATCACCCCAATGACGATGTGGGACGCCGTCACCAAGGTCGGACCCGCCGACCACCCCCTCGACCTCGCAACGTTGTACGGGCAGCCCCTGCAGTTACCACCCCCGCCGCAGCAGCCCACCATCGCGACCCGACTGATCTCTGCTGGTGGCACGCTCAGCTGGCGTGGCTACCGGATCACGCTCAGCTACCTGTACCGCAGGACGACCGCCCACCTGATCCACACGACGACCGACCTGAAGATCTACACCGAGACCGGGAACCTCATCGCTACCGTCGCCTGGCCGCCACCCACCAAGCACTTCACGACCGTCCCCCGGTACAAGCCCGGCACAGTGTCCCGGAAGTGACGACATTCATGTGTCCCAGAAGTGACGCGTCATGACA
>NZ_BAAGZR010000015.1:0-530 GCF_054778255.1 Yimella radicis | reverse complement strand
GGTCGGCAGCGCAGATGACGCCGACCCCTTTGGCCTGGAGCAGCGCCGGGTTCACGCGCGTGACTAGGTCGTCGAGCGTCTGCTCGTGCGCATCGGTCTCGATGCGCAACTGCTGAACGCGGCGGGCCAGAGCTCGCAACGCCGTCAGGGTGTGTTCGGCGACTACGTCGTCGGGGTCGTGCAGCCGGATCTTGGCCAGCGCGGCGATCAACGGTTTGCCGCGCAGCGCCCGGTATCTGGCTCGGATCGGCTCGGGTGCGGTGACCAGGATGTCCCGGATCTGCAGCACCGCGTCGGTGGTCGCGGCAATGGCTGACCTGCGGGCGGTCGCCACGACACGGATCGCCTCCACGCGTCCGTCACGGTCCTTGGGGACCGAACAGTTCGTGCCGGCCAACGCGGTCTCCGCGGCGGCGTAGGCATCGATCTCGTCGGACTTGCCACGCATCCGGCGGATCTGCCGACTTGGGCGCAAGACCTCCAGCACTGGCACCCCAGCAGAGCTCAGATATCGGGCCAGACCCGCGCCG
>NZ_BAAGZR010000014.1:0-526 GCF_054778255.1 Yimella radicis | reverse complement strand
ACCCTTGTGGGGGGAGCCGTCGAAGGTGGGATTGGCGATTGGGACTAAGTCGTAACAAGGTAGCCGTACCGGAAGGTGCGGCTGGATCACCTCCTTTCTAAGGAGCGACAGTGGCCTTTCATCACCGCGTGTGTGGTGGGGTCCTGCTCAAGGGTGGAACATCAATCATGGTGCCCGTGACCGGGTGGCCGTCTCGACCAAGTACGAACCGGTGGTTCGGCTGATGTGAGTGATCACGGATGCTGGGCTGGGGGTTGTGGAAAGGTGTTGGGGTGGTTGCTGGGTGTGGGGTGTCGGCACGTTGTTGGGTCCTGAAGAAACGATCTTCGGCGACTGGTACAGCTCCTTGGTGGGTTGTGGTGGTGGTTGGGGTTGTTTTTTCTGGGTTGGCAGGCCGTGCGCCGGCTGCACTGAATGATCTGGGCTTGTGGGTCTGGGTTGGTGTGGGTGGTGGTGGTGCTGTGTGTTGTTTGAGAATTGCATAGTGGACGCGAAGCATCTGTAGTGCTCTGTGAAGTTTTTTTGT
>NZ_BAAGZR010000013.1:0-525 GCF_054778255.1 Yimella radicis | reverse complement strand
ACCCTTGTGGGGGGAGCCGTCGAAGGTGGGATTGGCGATTGGGACTAAGTCGTAACAAGGTAGCCGTACCGGAAGGTGCGGCTGGATCACCTCCTTTCTAAGGAGCGACAGTGGCCTTTCATCACCGAGTGTGTGGTGGGGTCCTGCTCAAGGGTGGAACATCAATCATGGTGCCCGTGACCGGGTGGCCGTCTCGACCAAGTACGAACCGGTGGTTCGGCTGATGTGAGTGATCACGGATGCTGGGTTGGGGTTGTGGAAAGGTGTTGGGGTGGTTGCTGGGTGTGGGGTGTCGGCACGTTGTTGGGTCCTGAAGAAACGATCTTCGGCGACTGGTACAGCTCCTTTGTGGGTTGTGGTGGTGGTTGGGGTTGTTTTTTCTGGGTTGGCAGGCTGTTCGCCGGCTGCACTGAATGATCTGGGCTTGTGGGTCTGGGTTGGTGTGGGTGGTGGTGGTGCTGTGTGTTGTTTGAGAATTGCATAGTGGACGCGAAGCATCTGTAGTGCTCTGTGAAGTTTTTTTGT
>NZ_BAAGZR010000012.1:0-501 GCF_054778255.1 Yimella radicis | reverse complement strand
CGACCCGAGCAGCGACCGATCGATCCGGCTGATCGGATCACCTGGCTGCCGGGTGATGTGGCGCAGTGCGACCTGTGGTTTCCGCCGAAGAAGATCCCCCTCGAAGACGGCAGCAAGATGCTGTTGCCGGTCATGGTGATCACCGCGGCGTACTCGCGATTCATGGTCGGACGGATGATCCCGACTCGGCACACCGAAGACCTCGTCTTGGCGATGTGGGATCTCATCCAGGAGCTGGCGCGGTACCCCGCCGGTTGATCTGGGACAACGAGTCCGGCATCGGCCGGGGCAAGCGCCATGCTGAAGGCGTCGCGGCGTTCGCTGGGGTACTGGCCACGACGGTGCAGCGCTTGAAGCCCTACGACCCCGAGTCGAAGGGCGTGGTTGAGCGCCGCAACGGGTACTACGAGACCTCGTTCATGCCCGGCCGGTCGTTTGCGTCACCGGGCGACTTCAACTCCCAGTTCACTGACTGGCTCGCGATCGCGAACAGTCGGGTAG
>NZ_BAAGZR010000011.1:0-66990 GCF_054778255.1 Yimella radicis | reverse complement strand
ATGCGGCTTCACCAACATGGACAACTACCGAAGGCGCATCATGGTCCACATCGCCCTCACCCGAGGGCAGAGACCAGCAGCATGAAATCAGCACACGCCCCGCTCAAATGCGGAGAGCCAGTAAGGGATCCTTTCCGATGAGTCACTGCATCACCCGTGTCGCCGCTGCAACCGTCGACGCCTTCGGCGTCGCAGGGGCGTCTTTCGCATCGGCCGCGCCGAGCTTCGAGGAGTTCGCGGCGAGCACCTACCAGGACACGGACAAGCAGTACATCGTCAACGGTGACGAACCGCTCTCGAACAAGGGCGAACTCAAGGACTACTACACCGAGATGACCACTCCGCCCGAGAAGGACGGTCTGATCATCAACCGCACCTACACCGGCGACGACAAGTGGACCGCGACCCAGGCGAGGAGCCTGACTTACTGCGTCTCGACGAAGTTCGGCAGCGAGCACGCCGATGTCGCGGCCGCGATGCAGTCGGGGGCGGGCCAGTGGGAGTCGGCGTCGTCCGGCATCGACTTTCATCCACGACTCCAGCCAGGACGCCAATTGTTCGACCAGTAACAACAATGTGGTGATCTCGGTCGAGCCGGCCGCCTCCAACTCCTCCTACATCGCCCGTGCGTTCTTCCCGAGCTCCAGCAAGTCCGAGCGGAACGTCCTGGTGAACACAGGTCAGTTGTTCAGCGCAGGCTCCTGGACGCCGTCGAACATCATGGCGCACGAACTGGGCCACACGCTCGGCTTCCGTCACGAGCACACCCGTCCCGAGGCCGGCACCTGCTTCGAGGACAACAATTGGTTGCCGCTGACGCCCTACGACGCCTCGTCCATCATGCATTACCCGCAGTGCAACGGCGCCTCGAGCGATCTGTCGATGAGCCCGGACGACGTCACGGGTGTCAAGAAGGTCTACGGCTGATCCGAACCTCGTTTCTCCTCCTGGGTCCGCGGGTGCGGCGCTGCTCGACAGCGCGGCACCCGCGAACCGTTATCGGGTGGCAACTGTGCTGGAAGATGGAGCCATCTGACCGAGTGACCAGGAGTGGACCATGACTGAGACCGTCGAGATCGAGCGAGTCTTCAATACTGCGCCGCGACGTCTGTTCCGGGCGTGGACCGACGCGGTCGAACTCGCCACCTGGTGGGGCACGAGCGAGCCCGAACCTGACTTCGTCGAGGTCGTGCCCGACGAGCGCGTGACGACCGTGGACGAGGCGCTCGTGGTGACTTTCGCAACGAATCCGGCCGGTTCGAAACTCGTTGTGCAGCAACAGACCTCGAACGACCCCGACGAGATGCGGCGGCTCTGGACGCAGCGCCTGGACCAGCTGGACGAGTTGGTCAGCCCGGGCGCCCGATGACCCTCTTCGCGCAGGTCGCGGACGTCTCGCGCCGGGTCGGCGCCACGCGGTCACGCAACGAGAAGGTTGCGTTGATCGCGCAGGCGCTGCGTGACGCCCGGCCCGAGGAGCGCGCGGTGATCGCCGACTACCTCGCCGGCACGCTGCCGCAGCGCAGGGTCGGGATCGGCGGACGATCGCTGCGCTCGAACCCTTCGGATGCGGTCGAGGAAGCTTCGGTCGACGTCCTCGACCTGGACGCGACGCTCACCCGGATGGAAGATCTGCATGGCACCGGGTCGAACACCCGGCGCCGGGAGATGCTCGACGAGTTGTGGGGTCGGCTGAGCGAACAAGAACGGCGGTTGCTGACCGGCCTGCTGCTTGGCGACGCTCGTCAAGGCGCGGGAGACGGAGTCATGCTCAAAGCGATCGCGGCCGCGGCGCAGGTGAAGGAGACCGACGTGCGGCGAGCCGTCATGCTGGCTGGTCGTACCGGTCCAGTGGCGGCCATCGCGCTGGACGGCGGGGCGCCTGCTCTTAAGGAGGTGCGCCTCGAGGTCGGGCGCCCGCTGCGTCCGATGCTCGCGGGGTCGAGTCCGGACGTGGAGTCCGTGGTCGAGGAGCCGGGGGAGTGGACGGTCGAGGTGAAACTCGACGGAATTCGCCTGCAAGCACACAAGATCGGTGACGAGGTCCGGTTGTTCACCCGCAGCCTGGACGACATCACCGCCCGACTCCCGGACGTGGTCGAGGTGGTGCGCGCACTACCGGCGAAGGAGGCGGTCCTCGACGGCGAGGCCATCGCCCTGCGTCCCGACGGTCGCCCCGAACCGTTCCAGGTGACCGGCGCTCGCACGGCCAGCAGCGCCGACCCCGACGAACTACGCCGCAACGTCCCGCTCACCGCGTTGTTCTTCGATCTCATGCATCTGGACGGAGACGACCTCGTCGACGAACCGCTGCACGTCCGACGAGAGCGACTCGAACGCCTGGTGCCGCAACAGCACGTCGTGACTGCGGTCCGTCCGACGAATTCCGCTGCGGCGCAGGAGTTCTTCGAGGACTGGGTGGGCCGAGGACACGAAGGGGTGGTCGCCAAACGCCTCGACTCGGTCTATGCCGCCGGACGCCGGGGCAGCGGGTGGGTCAAGGTGAAACCACGTCACACGCTCGACCTCGTCGTGCTCGCTGTCGAGGAAGGCAGCGGTCGACGCACGGGCTTCCTGTCGAACATCCATCTGGGCGCCCGTGACCCGAACACCGGTGACTTCATCATGCTCGGCAAGACCTTCAAGGGAATGACCGACGAGATGCTCGCCTGGCAGACCGAGCGGTTCACCGACCTCATGACCGACCGCGACGACTGGGTGGTGCGGGTGCGTCCGGAGCAGGTCGTCGAGATCGCGTTCGACGGCCTGCAGAAATCGACCAGGTATCCCGGCGGAGTCGCGCTGCGGTTCGCGCGAGTGCTGCGTTACCGCGACGACAAGACCGCCGAGCAGGCCGACACGATCGACGAGGTACGGCGTTTGGCACAGTGGTAGCAGACCGACGAGACCGGCAAGTAGACGCAGGAGCAGCGATGAACGATCAGCAACAGACCCGAGCGCGGGACGAGGTCGTGCGTATCTGTCAGGACCTCATCGGCATCGACACCAGCAATTACGGCAACGACAAAGGCCCCGGCGAGCGCAAGGCCGCCGAGTACGTGATGTCGGAGTTCACCGAGGTGGGCCTGGATCCTGAACTCATCGAAAGTGAGCCCGGCCGCGCGAGCGTCGTCGTCCGTATCGAAGGGGAGGACTCCTCGCGCGGTGCGCTGGTCGTCCACGGCCACCTCGACGTCGTGCCCGCGAATGCCGAGGACTGGCAGGTCGATCCGTTCGCCGCCGAGATCAAGGACGACTGCCTGTGGGGACGCGGCGCGGTCGACATGAAGGACATGGACGCGATGATCATCGCGAACGTGCGCGAACTCGTCCGCTCCGGCAGGAAGCCGCCGCGCGACCTGATCATCGGCATGTTCGCCGACGAGGAGGCCGGCGGAGCCAAGGGCGCGAACTGGCTGGTCGAGCACCGTCCGGAACTGTTCGAGGGCGCGACCGAAGCAGTGAGCGAGGTGGGCGGCTACAGCGTCACGGTGCCCAAGAAGGCCGGGGGACAGCAGCGCGTCTACCTGTTGCAGACCGCCGAGAAGGGCATCGCCTGGTTGCGTCTGGTGGCTCACGGACGGGCCGGTCACGGATCGGTGCCGAACGACGAGAACGCCGTGGTCCGACTCGCAGAGGCGATCGCACGCATCAACGCTCACTACTGGCCGCGCGAGTACATCGCCAGCGTCTCGCTGCTCCTCGACGGCCTGAGCGAGATCACCGGCATCACCTACTCGCCGGACGACGCGGGCGAGCTGCTCGCGACCATCGGCGGCGCACGGGGGTTCGTCGAAGGAACGCTGCGCGACACCTCCAATTTCACGATGCTCAACAGCGGCTACAAGCACAACGTCATTCCGCAATCAGCGTCGGCGAGCCTGGACTGCCGGTTCCTTCCCGGCCACGAGAACGAGTTGATGAGCACAATCGAACGCCTTGCGGGTGAGTTCGTCGAGGTGCAGATCGTGCACAAGGACATCGCGTTGGACGCACCGGTCGAAGGACCGCTGGTCGACAAGATGAAGCAGGCACTCGCCACCCAGGACCCGGACGCGGCAGTGCTGCCGTACTGCCTCTCCGGTGGCACGGACAACAAGTCGCTCGCGAAACTCGGCGTCGTCGGCTACGGGTTCGCCCCGCTGCGGCTGCCGGCCGACCTCGACTTCGCGCCGATGTTCCACGGCATCGACGAGCGAGTTCCGTTGGAATCGCTACGGTTCGGAGCCGACGTGCTCGGTGAGTTCATGCGCGACTGCTGACCGGCGCCGACCGATCGAACTCAGGCGGTGCGGCGCACCCGGATGATCCGGCGCCGCAACCACACCTTGCGCAGACCGCCCAGATAGAGCCGGGTGCGGGCCAATTCCCAATGCCCGTACTCGGCGTGATCGGTCAGCGTCTGGCGCACGACGGAGCGCTCCACGTCTCGCGGGAACGTCAGCACCTGGTACTCGTACTCGGTCATCGCTGCCTATTGTGCGTCAGAGCCGATAGCGTTCGGTGCATGAGCGTCGACCCGCGTGCCGCCCTCTCCTTCTTCATCAACGCCGTGGAACGGCATTTCGAACTCGCGTCCAGCGGACGCGGCAACGACGACCCCCATGTCCAGGAGGCCGCCGACTCGCTCGCCGACGCCTTCGAGACCTACGAGGACGCGCTGTACGAGGCGTACGGGCTCAATACCCCTTTCTTCCTGCCCGCCGACGAGGACGACTTCGACGACGACCTCGATGAAGATGAAGACGAAGACGAAGACTCGGACGATGAGGAAGAGGACGACGATGACGAGGTCGACCTGAGCGAGTTCGAGGACGACGACGATGACGAGCCGTACCGCGGGTTCGAGGTCGACGACATCGACTACGAGTCGGAATAGTCAGCAGCTCCTCAGCGCGCGGAGACCTCGTCGAGCGCCTGACGGATCGCCGGGGCGATGTCGAGCCGCTGGGACGCGAGCGCGGCGCGCAACTGGGTCTGCTTACGAGCTCCGACGACGCAACTGCTGAGTGCCGGACGTTCGCGCAACCAGGCCAGCGCCACCTCGGTCTGCGAGACGCCGAGCCCGTCAGCCGCCGTCGCGACGGCCTTCATCACAGGCCCGTCCGCCGCACCGAGCATCTGGTCGGCCCAACGCGGGTGATCGCCCGAGCTCGCCCGGCTCTCGGCCGGGACGCCACCACGGTACTTGCCGGTGAGCACCCCACCGGCCAACGGTGACCACGCCATCACCCCGAGCCCTAGCGCGTCTGCAGCCGGCAGAATCTCGGCCTCAGCCGACCGGTCGAGCAGGCTGTACTGAACCTGGTTGGCCACCAAGGGAATTCGCAGTCGCTGCGCCTCACCGGCGACGATCGCCGACTGCCAACCGGAGTAATTGGAAACCCCGACGTAGCGGGCCTTGCCCGACGTCACCGCGCACTCCAACGCTCCGAGCGTCTCCTGCCAGGGCACCTCGTCCGACCAGCTGTGCACCAGCCAGAGGTCCATATGCTCGGTGCCGAGTCGGGTGAGGGACGCGTCCAACTGGGTCAGCAGCGCACCACGGGAGGTGTCGACCACCCGCTGCCCGGTACGACGCGAGATACCGGCCTTTCCGACAAGGACGAGGTCCTCGCGGTGCAGGCCCTCGATGAGGGACCCGATGATCGTCTCGCTGCCGCCGTCGGCGTACCCGTACGCGGTGTCGATCGTGGTGCCACCGGCGTCCAGATAGTCCTCGAGCAACAGGCGCGCGTCGTCCTCGTCGACCTGGGTGCCCCAGTTCATCGTGCCGAGAGTGAGCGTAGAAACGGTCAGTCCGCTGCGACCGAGGGAGCGCGAAAGCATGGCCCCAACCTATCGGCGGCCACGCGGGCGACCCCGCTGACGCACCGTGGAGCGAGTACCGTTCCAAACATGCGACTTGCGCTCAATGTGGGCTACTGGGGAACGACCGGCACCGACGACCTCGACGGCATGCTCGCCCTGGCGAAGGCCGCCGACGAGCATCGGTACGACGTCGTCTGGCTGGCGGAGGCGTACGGCTCCGACATCCCGAGCCTGACCGGTTACCTGGCTGCACACACCGAACACGTCGGGTATGGCGCCGCGATCATGCAGATTCCCGGTCGCAGCCCGGCGATGACCGCGATGACCGCGGCGACGCTCGACCGGATCACCGGCGGACGCTTTCACCTGGGCCTCGGTGTCTCCGGGCCGCAGGTCAGCGAGGGCTGGCACGGTGTCAGGTTCGCCGATCCGCTGGGTCGCACCCGTGAGTACGTCGAGATCGTCCGGCAGGCACTCGGTCGTCAGAACGTGGAGTTCCACGGCAAGCACTTCGATCTACCGCTGCCGGACGGCCCGGGCAAGTCTCTGCGGCTGCTCTTGCTGCCCGAACGGGAGAATGTGCCGATCTACCTGGCCTCGCTCGGTCCGAAGAACCTCGCGCTCACCGGCGAGATCGCCGACGGCTGGATCGGCATCTTCGTCAGCCCCGAACACCTGCCCGAGCAACTCGAGACGATCGCGGGCGGCCGGGCGAAGTCCGACCTGACGATGGACGGGTTCGACGTCGTCGCCTCCGTCAACGTGAGCATGGCCGACAACGTCGACACCGCAGCCGATCGGCTGCGCGGCCACGCCGCTCTCTACATCGGTGGCATGGGCTCGAGGGACAAGAACTTCTATCACGCGCTCGCCACCCGGATGGGCTTCGAGAAGCACGCAGACCACGTCCAGGATCTGTTCCTGGCCAAGCAGCACCGCGACGCGGCCGCAGCCGTGCCGCGCGAGTTCATCGAACGCACCGCGATGGTCGCAGACGCAGAAGCGATCCGCGCCCGGCTGCGTGCCTATGCGAAAGCCGGCGTGACGACGCTCGCGGTTTCGCCGTGGATGGACAGCATGCAGGAGCGGATCGAACTGCTCGGACTCATCGCACGATTGATGGACGACGAGGGACTGCGTTCCTCGTGACCACCGTGTTGTTGCTGCGGCACGGGCGGACCGCGGCGAACGCCGCCGGGCTGCTGGCCGGCTGGACCGAGGGTGTCGGTCTCGACGACACCGGCAAGGAGCAGGTGACCGCGCTCGGCCGACGGCTGCTCGATGTTCCGTTGGCCGGCGTGGTGACCAGCCCGTTGCAGCGCTGCCGTGAGACGACGGACGCGATCGTCTCCGGGCGTGAGGTCGAGGTGACGGTCGACGAGGGCGTGGGGGAGTGCCACTACGGCGGTTGGACGAACCGGCCGCTCAAAGAGCTGGCGAAGGAAGACCTCTGGCGCACTGTGCAGGATCACCCGAGCGCGGCCACATTTCCTGCGAGCGAGCAGTACCGGCACGAGTCGATCGCCCAGATGCAGTTGCGAGCGGTCGAGACGATGCGGCACTACGACGCACATTTCGAGCAACAGGTCGGTGCGCACGCGGTGTGGGCGCTGGTGTCCCACGGTGACGTGATCAAGTCGATCCTCGCCGAATGTCTCGGTGAGCACATCGACCAGTTCCAGCGCATCACCGTCGGTCCGGCCTCGCTGAGCGCCGTGCGGCTCACCGCTACGCGGCCGTTCGTGCTGCGGATCAACGACACCGGTAGCGATCCCGCCGACCTCGTGCCGAAGCCCGATCAGGCGAAGGACGCCGAGGCAACTGTCGGCGGTGGCTCGACCGCGCAGGGCTGAGCCGCGGCGTTAGGGTCGGTACATGCCGTTGATCGAGTACGTGGACCCCGACAGGTTCGTCGCGGGCACCGTCGGCCCTGCGGGCCAGCGCACCTTCTTCCTGCAGGCCGTCGACGGCCGCCGGATCACCAGCGTGTCGCTGGAGAAGGCGCAGGTCGCGATGCTTGCCGAGCGGATCGATGAACTGCTCGACCAGCTGGATGCCACCGCTGACGTCCCGGTCATGGAGCCGGACAACGAGCCACTGAGCACCCCGATCGATGATGAATTCCGGGTGGGCACCCTCACTCTTGCCTGGGATCCGGAGACGCTGCGCGTGATCGTGGAGTGCCTCGATTCCACCGTGTCGGTCGAGGTGGACGAATCGGGCGAACCGTCCGTCGCCGTCGACGAACCCGACAGCACCATGCTCCGCGTCGCGGTGCAGCCGCAGATGGCGCGCGAATTCACCCGTCGTGCAACGGCATTGCTTGAGCAGGGCCGTCCGCCGTGCCCGCTCTGCGGCGACCCGCTGAACCCGAACGGCCATGTCTGTCCCCGTGCCAACGGATACAAGCGCTGACGACCAGGTGCTGCGGCTGCTGGCCGACAGCGACCTGGAGATCGAAGGACGGCTGGTCGATGCGTCCAATGTCGCGCTGCGTGTCTGGGTGGGCGAGGGTGAGAAGCGAACAGCCGCGGTCTACAAGCCGATTCGAGGCGAACGACCCTTGTGGGACTTCCCCGACGGGTCCCTCGCCGGACGCGAGCTGGCGGCCTCGTACGTCTCGGACGCCACCGGCTGGAACTTCGTGCCCAGGACGGTCCTGCGGGACGGGCCGCTCGGGCCGGGCACCGTTCAGCAGTGGGTCGGACCGCTCGAGGGGCGGGAGGACCCCGACTTCGTCCGCATCGACGCGCCGGCTGACGTCCCGGACGGCAACGTCCCTGTGCTCGCCGTCCGGGACGAGACAGATCGACCGCTGGTCGTCTCGCACAGCGACACCCCGCGCCTGCGCACGCTCGCGGTGTTCGACGCACTGCTGAACAACGCCGACCGCAAGGCGAGTGCGCTGCTGGCGGACGACGCCACGTTCTGGGCCATCGATCACGGCCTGTGCTTCCACGAGGAGCAGAAGCTGCGGACGGTGTTCTGGGGCTTCGCCGGTGAGCCCATCGCCGCCACGGATATCGCTGCGCTGCAACGCTTTTCCGAGGCACTTGACGGCGGGCTTGTGGCGCAGTTGGAGCCCTTGCTCACGCTCTCTGAGATCGAGGCATTGCACGAAAGGCTGCACGGCCTGCTCGCCGACGGCGTGATGCCCGAGGTGCCCGAGGACCGGCATCCGCTGCCGTGGCCACTGTGGTGACCCGTGGTGGCACTGTGGTGAACGGCTCAGCCGACCGTCTCGTGAGCAAGCCCGCCCGACAACTAGGCTCTACGCCGTGAAGTCCTGGTCTCAGCCGTCCTTTCCCCGCCTGGCGAAAGCGGCACCCGCCCTGCGGTTGCGCGACGAACACACCGGTGAACTCGAGGTCGTCCCGACGAAAGACCCGGTCGGCGTATACGTCTGCGGGATCACCCCGTACGACACGACGCACCTCGGGCACGCCGCCACCTATGTGACCTTCGACCTCGCGATCCGCGCACTGCGCAACGCCGGCCACGACGTCACCTATGTACAGAACGTCACCGACATCGACGACCCGCTGCTCGAACGGGCAGCGCGCGACGGCATCGACTGGCAGGACCTCGCCCAGCGTGAGATCGACATCTTCCACGCCGACATGGAGGCCCTGCGCAACCTTCCCCCCCAGCACTACGTCGGCGTCGTCGAGACGATGCCTCGCCATGTCGAGGTCATTTCGCGACTGGTCGCGGAAGGCGTGGCGTACGGCCTGCCGGTGGACGCGTCCGAAGCCGGGCAGGACGGCGTCCAGGACTTCTATCTCGACCTGTCGACCCAGCCCAGCTTCGGTGAAACAAGCGGCTGGAACCGCGAGCAGATGTTGGAAGTGTTCGCCGACCGCGGGGGAGACCCCGACCGCCCGGGCAAGCGCGACGTGCTCGACCCGCTGCTCTGGCGCGGTTGGCGCAAGGGCGAACCCCATTGGGACGGAGTCGAACTCGGCCCCGGACGCCCCGGCTGGCACCTGGAATGCACGACGATCGCGCTGGACCACCTCGGCATGGGATTCACCCTGCAGGGCGGCGGCACCGACCTCGTCTTTCCCCACCACGAGATGTCAGCGGTCCAGGCGGAAGCGCTGACCGGGAAGAGCCCGTTCGCGCACCGTTACGCCCACCAGGCGATGGTGGCCTACGACGGCGAGAAGATGAGCAAGTCGCTGGGCAACCTGGTCAAGGTCTCCCAACTACGCGCGGAGGGCGTCGACCCGATGGCCGTGCGCCTGGTCGTCCTTGACCACCACTACGCCCTCGACTGGGAGTACACCGACGACCAGCTCGAGAGTGCGAAGGAGCGCCTGGCGACTTGGCGCGACGTCGCGTCCCGAGCCGGCGATGACGATGCGGACCAACTCGCCGACGCGATCACCGCTGCACTCGCCGACGATCTCGACGCACCCGCCGCGTTGCAGGCCATGGACGCGTGGGCGGCCGATCACGTCCGGGCCGACGCCGGCCCTTCACCGCGCGTCACCGACGCGATCGACGCCGCCCTCGGCATCGCCCTCTGACAACGGGCCACCCGCCGACGATGACTCTCGATGCATGAGGGCACTCCGTATACGGAGTGCCCTCATGCATTTTGCGTTCCCTCAGGGGCGAGGGCCGGGGCCGCCCTCGTCGCGACGGCGCAGGTACTTCTCGAACTCGCGAGCGATCGCGTCGCCGCTGGCTTCGGGCAGGTCGGTGGTGGCTTGGGCCCGTTCGAGGGCCTCGATGTACTCGGCGATCTCCTCGTCGGCGGCGGCAAGTTCGTCGACGCCGCGCTCCCACGCCGCTGACTCGTCCGGAAGTTCACCGCGGTCGATCACGGTGTCCAGCAGTTCCTCGAGCTTGACCACCATTGCCAATGTCGCCTTCGGGGACGGGGCGGTCGCGGCGTAGTGGGGCACTGCCGCCCAGACCGAAAGACTCGAGATGCCAGTGCGATTGGCGGTGTCGGTCAGCACGCCGACGATGCCGACCGGGCCCTCGTACTCACTGGGCTCGACGTCGTAGCGCTGCTGCATGTCCGGATGTTCGGCAGTCACCGACACCGGCATCGGACGACGGTGTGGCACGTCGGCCAGTAGTCCGCCGAGCGTGATGAGCAGGGAGATGTCGGACTCCACGGCGAGCGACAGCAACTCCTGGACGAACTGCATCCATCGGAACGACGGCTCGATGCCGTGCACCAGCAGGACGTCGCGGTCGAGCGGGGTGTCACGGGCCAGGTAGACCCGGGTCGTGGGCCACTCGATCTGCCGTGATTCGGGACCACCGACCACACGTGGCCGGTTCACCTGGAAGTCGTAGTACTCGGCGGGGTCGATCGCCGCGACCAGATCGGCGTCCCATACCTCGATCAGGTGCGCGACGGTGCTCGTGGCCACCTCGCCGGCGTCGTTCCAGCCCTCGAACGCGGCGATCATGATGGGATCGTCGAGCAGTGGGATGTCCTCGATCTCGATCACGTGATTCGTCCCTTCATCCCTGGTTTGCCCGTCCGGGTTCGACGGCTTCGATCCAGGGTACGGAGTGATCGACCACGCCTCGGCGGTGACCGGGCAACGGGATGCAGGTGTCGTAAACTCGGGCGACTCTACGAAGGGAACACCAACAGTGAGCAGCCGCTCCGACTCCCGCTCCGAGACTTTCGAGCGCGACACGACCCACCAGCGTCCAGACGCCACCGCCGAACTCACCGAAGCGCTCAACTCCCGCGTGATGATCCTCGACGGCTCGATGGGTGTCTTCATTCAACAGCACAAACTGTCGGAGGACGAGTTCCGCGGCGAGCGATTCGCCGACTGGGAGCGTGACGTCAAGGGCAACAACGACCTGCTCTCGATCACCAAGCCCGAGTTGATCGCCGACATCCACCGCGCCTACCTCGACGCCGGCGCCGACATCATCGAGACGAACACCTTCTCGGCACAACGGATCTCGATGGCCGACTACGGCATGGAGGATCTCTCCTACGAGTTGAACTTCGCCTCTGCCGCGCTCGCCCGCGCGGAGTGCGACAAGGCCGCGACCGATGACAAACCGCGCTATGTCGCCGGTGCAGTCGGCCCGACCAACCGGACGGCGTCCATCTCTCCTGACGTCAATGACCCGGGTGCCCGCAACATCACCTACCAGGAACTCGTCGACGCTTACCTGGAACAGGCGCAGGGCCTGATCGACGGCGGCTCGGACCTGCTGCTGGTCGAGACGATCTTCGACACCCTCAACGCCAAGGCGGCGATCTTCGCCCTGGAAACCCTGTTCGAGCAGGAGGGACGCCGGTGGCCGGTGATCATCTCCGGCACGATCACGGACGCGTCCGGTCGCACGCTGTCCGGTCAGGTCACCGAGGCCTTCTGGAACAGCGTCCGCCACGCCAAGCCGCTCGCTGTCGGGTTCAACTGTGCGCTCGGCGCCGCCGACATGCGCCCGTACGTCGCGGAACTGTCGAAGGTCGCGGACGCGTTCGTCTCGGTCTACCCGAACGCCGGCCTGCCCAACGCCTTCGGTGAGTACGACGAGACTCCTCAGGAGATGGCGGACGTCGTCGGCGGCTTCGCCCAGGACGGACTGGTCAACATCCTCGGCGGCTGCTGCGGCACCACGCCCGAGCACATCAGCGAGATCGCCGACCGGGTCGAGGGCGTGTCCCCCCGCGAAGTACCGAGCATCGCCCCCGCGCTGCGTCTGTCCGGTCTCGAACCGCTCAACGTGGTCGAGGACTCCCTGTTCGTCAACGTCGGCGAGCGCACCAACATCACCGGTTCGGCGCGTTTCCGCAAGTTGATCAAGGACGGCGACTACCCGACCGCACTGAACGTGGCGCGGCAGCAGGTCGAGGCCGGCGCACAGGTCATCGACATCAACATGGACGAAGGCATGATCGACGGCATCGAGGCGATGGATCGCTTCTGCAAGCTGATCGCCTCCGAGCCCGACATCAGCCGCGTCCCGGTGATGATCGACTCGTCCAAGTGGAGCGTCATCGAGGCCGGTCTGCGCTGCGTACAGGGCAAGCCCATCGTCAACTCGATCTCGATGAAGGAGGGCCTGGAACCGTTCATCGAACAGGCCCGCCTGTGCCGTAAGTACGGCGCCGCCGTGGTGGTCATGGCCTTCGACGAGGAGGGACAGGCCGACACCGTCGAGCGTCGCAAGGAGATCTGTTCCAAGGCGTACGAGATCCTCACGCAGGAGATCGGTTTCCCGGCCGAGGACATCATCTTCGACCCGAACATCTTCGCGGTCGCGACAGGTATCGAGGAGCACTCCAACTATGGCGTCGACTTCATCGAGGCCACCCGTTGGATCAAGCAGAACTTGCCCGGAGCCCTGGTCTCCGGCGGTGTCTCGAACGTCTCGTTCAGCTTCCGCGGCAACAACCCGGTGCGCGAGGCGATCCACGCGGTGTTCCTGTACCACGCCATCGAAGCGGGCATGGACATGGGAATCGTCAACGCCGGCGCACTGGTCGTCTACGACCAGATCGATCCCGAACTCAAGGAGCGCATCGAGGACGTCGTGCTCAACCGACGTCCCGACTCCACGGAGCGGCTGCTGGAGATCGCGGCCGAGCACAACAAGGAAGCCGGCCCGGTCGACAACAGCGCGGCCCTCGAGTGGCGCAATCTTCCTGTACGCGAACGCATCACGCACGCGTTGGTGAAGGGCATGGACGAGTATGTCGTCGCCGACACCGAGGAGATGCGGGTCGAGCTCGCCGAGGCGGGGGAGCGGCCACTGGCCGTCATCGAGGGCCCGCTGATGGACGGCATGGGCGTCGTCGGAGACCTCTTCGGTGCCGGCAAGATGTTCCTGCCGCAGGTCGTGAAGTCGGCTCGCGTGATGAAAAAGGCTGTCGCACATCTGATTCCGTACATCGAGGCGGAGAAGAAGCCGGGCGACGCGGTGCGCGCCAAGGGCAAGATCGTCATGGCGACGGTCAAGGGCGATGTGCACGACATCGGCAAGAACATCGTCGGTGTGGTGCTGCAGTGCAACAACTACGACGTCGTCGACCTCGGCGTGATGGTGCCCACCGCCAAGATCCTGGAGACCGCGAAGGCGGAGAACGCCGACATCATCGGCCTGTCGGGTCTGATCACTCCCTCGCTGGACGAGATGGTCGGTGTCGCGCAGGAGATGGAGCGACAGGGGTTCGACATCCCGCTGTTGCTCGGCGGCGCGACCACGTCCAAGGCACACACCGCCGTCCGCGTGACCTCGAAGTACCACGGACCGGTCGTGTGGGTGAAGGACGCCTCGCGTTCGGTGCCGACGGCGTCCGCGCTGCTGTCCGACACTCGCAAGCAACCTTTCCTGGACGAGGTCGAGCGTGATTACGAGTCGATCCGGCAGCGCCACGCGGCGAAGAAGAACGACCGCCCGCTGATCTCCTACGAGCAGGCGATGGCCAAGCGTCCCCCGATCGACTGGTCGAACTACCAGCCGCAGCGTCCGCACATGTTGCTGCAGCAGGACGAGAACACCGGTAACGACCAGGTGCACGGGCAGATCCGCAGCTGGACCAAGGTGGTGCGCAACTACCCGATCGCCACGCTGCGCAAGTACATCGACTGGCAGCCGTTCTTCAATGCCTGGGAGATGAAGGGACGCTTCCCCGACATCCTCAACAACCCGGCGACGGGGGAGACCGCGCGCAAGCTGTACGACGAAGCGAACGCGATGCTCGACAAGATCGAGGCCGAGAACTGGCTCGAGGCGTCCGGCGTCGTCGGGTTCTTCCCGGCCAACTCCGTCGGCGACTCCATCGAGGTCTACACCGACGAGTCGCGCGGTGAGATCCGCACGATGCTGCACCACCTGCGCCAGCAGGGGCAGCACCGTGAAGGTGTCGCGAACAAGTCCCTGGCCGACTACATCGCCCCTAAGGACTCCGGCCTGCGCGACTACATCGGCGGTTTCGCGGTCACCGCAGGCCTGGGTGCAGGCGACAAGATCAAGGAGTTCAAGGACGCGATCGACGACTACAGCGCGATCCTGCTGGAATCGGTCGCCGACCGCCTGGCCGAGGCCTTCGCCGAGCGGATGCATGAGGTCGTGCGTCACGAACTGTGGGGTTACGCCGCCGACGAGACGCTCTCGAACGAGGACCTGATCGCCGAGAGGTACCGCGGCATCCGTCCTGCCCCCGGCTACCCCGCCTGCCCCGACCACACGGAGAAGGCGACCCTCTGGGAACTGCTCGACGTGAAGAACCAGACCGGCATCGAACTCACCGAGTCGATGGCCATGTGGCCGGGCGCGTCCGTCTCGGGCTGGTACTTCTCCCACCCCGATTCGCAGTACTTCGTGGTCGGACGCATCAACCGCGACCAGGTGGAGTCGTATGCGCAGCGCAAGGGCTGGACGCTGAAGCAGGCCGAGAAGTGGCTCTCGCCCAACCTCGGCTACGAACCGGAGGACTGATCGTGATGGCAGAGATGCCGGAAGCGATTCTGTGGGACATGGACGGCACGCTGGTCGACACCGAGCCGTACTGGATGAACGCCGAGCGTGAACTTGTCGCCTCGTTCGGTGGTGTGTGGACCGATGAGTTGGCGCACCAACTCGTCGGTAACCCGCTCGTGGTGTCGGCGCAGATGATCAGGGAGAACTCGACGGTGACACTGCCCGACGAGGAGATCGTCGACACCCTCCTGGAGTCGGTGATCAGGCAGATGCACGAGCACATCCCGTGGCGTCCCGGTGCCGCTGAGTTGCTGAAAGAGGCTGTGGCACAAGGGATTCCCAATGCCTTGGTGACGATGTCGTACGAGTCCTTCGCGCGGGTGATGGTGGACGAACTGCCCACGGGCACGTTCGGTGCGGTCGTCACCGGGGACGTGGTCGAGCACGGCAAGCCGCATCCCCAGCCCTACCTCGTCGCCGCCGAGGCACTCGGGGTCGATCCCAGCCACTGTCTGGCGGTGGAGGATTCGCCGACCGGTGCGCGCTCGGCGGTCGCCGCCGGAGCCCGGACCATCGCGGTGCCGCACATCGTCGACGTGCCGGACGAGGTCGGTGCGGTGAAGGTCGCGACGCTGGCCGGGGAGACCATCGAGTCATTGTGGAGCCGCACGACTCAGTCCTGACCTACCTCCGGCTCACCGGCATACGCGGGATCCACTGCGCGTTCCGCTGCGAGTGCAGGCAGCGGTGGCGCGGTGCCGCCGAACTCCGGACACAGCGCCTGGTGACTGCACCAGGAGCACAGGCGTGAACGGGACGGACGCCAGTCGCCGGTGCTCGCCGACCGCGCGATGGCGTCCCAGAGCGCCTTGATCTTGCGTTCGGTCGCCAGCAGTTCGCGCTCGTCGGGGGAGTAGCGGACGATTTCCCCGTTGCCGAGGTAGACCAGTTGCAGCAGGCGGGGGATCTCGCCCCGGGTGCGCCACAGCACCAAGGCGTAGAACTTCATCTGGAACAGCGCCTTGGCTTCGAACAGTGCGGACGGCGAGCGGCCGGTCTTGTAGTCGACCACCCGCATCTCACCCGTCGGTGCCACGTCGAGGCGGTCGACGTAGCCGCGCAGGGTGAGCCCGTCGACCTCGGCTTCGACGTAGAGCTCCCGCTCGGCCGGTTCGAGACGGGTCGGATCCTCGAGCGCGAACCACTTCTCGACCAGCGTGCGGGCCGGACGCAGCCAGTCGCCGAGCTCACCGTCGACCAGGGACGCGAGTTCGGGCTCGCTCTCGACGAGCGCCTCCCACTGCGGTGCGAGCAGAGAGTGGGCATGCTCGAGCGTCCGATCGGCCGCCTCGACATCGAAGAGTCGTTCCAGCACGGCGTGGACGAGGGTGCCGCGAGCGGCCGCGGCGGACGGTGGCTCGGGCAGCCGGTCGATGACGCGGAAGCGGTACAGCAGCGGACATTGCATGTAGTCGGCCGCGCGGCTCGGCGAGATCGCTCGTTTCACACGTGTCACCGGATGGTCGCCGATCCTTGAATCAGTCATCATGCCGTCCTGCATGGGTATGACCCTAGACAGCCCCACCGACACTCAGTCCCGGCTCCGACAGGATGGGACCTACGAGGCGTCGTGTACGGAGTCGGGGTAGGTGACGTAAGTGCGGCCGGTGCGTGAGGTCCAGGTGCAGACTCCGTCGTCGCTCATGTCGTAGTCCCAGTGCTTCTTGGTCTTCGCGTCATGATGGTGACGACAGAGTGCGGCGAGGTTCTGAACGGCAGTCGGCCCATGCGGCCATTCGACGACATGATCGATGTCGCACCTGATGGCGGTCCGGGTGCACATCGGGAACCGGCAGGTCTGGTCGCGTTGCTGGACGAACTCCCTCATCCTTGATGTCGGCTCGTACGCCGTCGTCGAGGTCTCACACGTGACTCCGGTGTCGGCGTCGACCAGTGCCCGGGTCAGGCGGCAACCGAACTGCTCGATCAACGCGTCGAGGACCTCGGGCCGGATGAACCCGATCCCTGCGATCCGTGCCCAACCGGCTTTGTACGCCCGGGCGGTTTCACCTGTTTCTGAAGCGAATTCAAAGTCGTCGTCCGGGCCTCGCGGTGATGAACTGGACTGTCCGGGTGGGGGTGATCCGTCGTCCGGGGACGCCTCGGCCTCGTGTTCCGCGTCGTCGGTGGCACGTTTGGCCGCGGTCGCAGCCTGTTCCTCGCGTTCCTCACGAACCACAGGGACCTGGACCACGACCTGGTAGCTGACGTCGGCGCCTTGTGTGACGAGGTCGTGCAACGCGCCCAGGCGCAGTTGTCCGAGCGTCGGCTTCGACTCATCGGGGTCGTCACCCTCGGGCGGGTTCTTGGCGCGTTGATCAGCCAACTGGTCCACGGCTCCGTAGATGCGGGCAATCTGGTCGGCCGGCCCGACGGCGCACAACTCGGCCATCCCGGCAATGTCGGAGGGACGCACCCACACACCGGTGGCGTCCTTGGCTTCCTTGACCCGCGCCTTCTTCGCAGCCTCGGCCTCCCACTGCGTCACCAACGCCCGTGCCGCGGACTTCACCTTCAGATAACCCCAGGCGTCGAAGCCCTTCGTGTCCAGCAGGTGCTGCTCGACCCGGCGGGACGTCTCGGGTGAGGCGTTCACCAGTTCCGACGCAACGAGGGACACCTTCCAGAACGGGATCTCCCCTTCCACCGCCGCAGCCAGCAACCCGGGTGTCTTGGTGCACGCATCGATGGAGTTGCTCATCTTGCTCGACGCAGTGCGGGGAGCCATCTGACACGCAGCCGCCAGGTCCGTGTCGGCAAACGACGCCTGGTGACCGAGCGGGTGTTCGACCTTCGCCGTGACCCCGGTGTCGGAATCGACCAGCTCCTCATCGATCGCGGCGTAACGGGCCATCGCCATTGCTTGAACGGCTTGCGAGGTGGAGGCGAGGTGTGTGGATTGGGTGATGGATTCTTCGAGCATGCGGTGATCGCCGGCGTCGATGGGCCGTGCGGTGGCGATGGATCCGGTGTTGCGCACGGCCTCTGATTCGAGCCGGTGGAATGCTTCCCGGGAGATCCGGTTCGCAAACGTCAGTACTTCCGCGGGTGAACCCAAAGCGTTCAGAAGCTGGTTCAACAAACGCTGCTTCTGATCCGAAAGTGATTGCAGCAGAACGAATTCCACCGGTGATACCGGTTCGTAGAACTCGTAGCTGATGGCCATGAAGAAACTCTAAGCGGGACCACCGACAACCTCCGTCGGCGAATTCGTGCCGTGCCGCGATCGACCAACAGGAGGTTTCCGAAAGCGAGGCCGCCGTCGTGTCGCGTCCCGGTGGTTTCGGCACCGATGCCCTCGTTCCTCGGGCGTCGGGCTCAACCAGCGACGTCGGTCAGGCTCAACCCAGCGACGTCGGTCAGGCTCGACCGTCGCGCAACTGGATTCGGAGGCGCACAGGGCCGACGGTTAACCTTCGCCCATGACGCAGACCCCGCAGCCGGCCCCCGGTCTCAAGATCGGATCGCTGCGCGGAGTGCCGGTATTCATCGGACGCAGTTGGGTGCTCATCGCGGTCGTCATCGTGTTCACCTTCGGTCCGCAGGTGCAGCGGGCACTGCCCGAACTCGGGACCACCGCCTACGTCGTCGCCTTCGCGTACGTCGTCGGTCTGCTCATCTCCGTCCTCGTCCACGAGGCTGCGCACGCGCTGGCCGGACAATGGCGCGGGTTCGAGGTGCACCAGATCGTCGCCGACCTCTGGGGTGGCCATACCTCCTTCACCAAGGAAGGCCGAACCGCCGGCAGCAGCGCGATTGTCGCGGCAGTAGGCCCGCTGTCCAATGCGCTGCTCGCACTCATCGGATTCGGTGTACTGCAACTCGATCTGGCGGATGTCGCCCGCCTGCTGGTCGTCGCGTTCACCTGGGCGAACGGCCTGGTGGCGGCGTTCAATCTCCTGCCCGGCTTCCCCCTCGACGGCGGCCACCTGGTCGAAGCGGGTGTGTGGGCCGCCACCGGCAACCGCAACAAGGGGACGGTCGTCGCCGGCTGGTGCGGACGTCTGGTGACGCTGGCCGTCATCGCGGTCCTCATCGTCTGGCCCATGGTGCAGGGCCGTCCGTTGTCCCTCATCGGCACGATCTGGATCGCGCTCATCGCGTCCTTCATGTGGTTCGGGGCGTCCGCGGCGATCAACCGGGGCAACGTCAGCAGCCAGCTCGGGTCGGTCGCGCTGCGCGACATCCTGCGTCCGTTGTCGGCGGCCCCGTACGACATCTCGGTCGAGCACCTGCCGCCGTACGACACCGTCCTGATGGCGCCGAACGGTGAGCCCGAGGGCTTCGTCCCGGCCGGGAGCGCGATGATGGTGCCACTCGACCAACGAGCGGCCACCCCGGCTTCCGCGCTGATGCTCAAACCGTCCGGACCCTGGGTGGTACGCCTGGAACACGACGAGGACGCCGAACACGACCTTTCCAAGCTGGTCGACAACGCCGCGAGGCACGGCGAAGTCGCCGAGCGCACCGTCGTGCTGGCACCGGACGGACGCCCGGTGGGCTGGATCGAGCGCGACGAACTCATCGCTGCGGTGCGCTCCGCCGTCCGCTGACCCGTTCGCCGGTTCGGAGCACCAGCCGGTGCGACCTAGACTTGCGCCTCATGACCGACGCCCCTGAAAGCAGCACCGACAGCGTCCCGGCGACCACGGACGGCCCGCTCGGTGCCGACCTGCGCCGCGGACCCTTCACCGAGGGCGAACGCGTCCAACTCACCGATCCGAAGGGTCGGATGCACACGATCACGCTCGGCACGGGCAAGCAGTTCCACACCCACCGTGGGTACCTCGCGCACGACGATCTGATCGGCCGCCCGGACGGCACCACAATCACCAACACCGCCGGCGTCGAGTACCTCGCGTTGCGGCCGCTGCTGCCTGACTTCGTGCTGTCGATGCCGCGCGGCGCCGCCGTCGTCTACCCCAAGGACGCCGGTCAGATCGTCACCATGGGTGACATCTTCCCGGGCGCGACGGTCGTCGAGGCCGGCGTCGGCTCGGGTGCGCTGTCGATGTCGTTGCTGCGCGCGGTCGGCGACCAGGGACGTCTGTACTCCTTCGAGCGGCGCGATGACTTCGCGCAGATCGCGAAGGGCAACGTCAACTCCTTCTTCGGTGCCCCGCATCCCGGGTGGTCGGTCACCGTCGGCGACCTGGTCGACGCACTCCCGCAGACCGTCGAGAACGGCACCGTCGACCGCGTGGTGCTCGACATGCTCGCGCCATGGGACTGCCTCGGCGTGGTCGGCGATGCCTTGGCGCCGGGTGGCCTGCTCATCTGCTACGTCGCGACCGCGACGCAGTTGTCCCGCACGGCCGAGGCGATGCGCGACCACGGCGGTTTCACCGAGCCGCAAGCGTGGGAGTCGCTCGTTCGCGGCTGGCACCTCGAAGGTCTCGCGGTGCGTCCGGAGCACCGGATGCACGGCCACACCGGCTTCCTCATCGCCACCCGCCGCCTCGCTCCGGGGGTCACCCCGCCGGTGCGCAAGCGTCGCCCGAGCAAGGGTGCCGCGGACGGTTACGACGAGGCCGACGTCCAGGCCGTCATGCCGTCGGGCGAGTGGAGCCCGGAAGACGTGGGGGAGCGGCCGGTCTCGGACAAGAAGGTCCGCAAGCTGGCGCGTTCATTCAGTGAGCAGCAATCGGACCAGGAGCGTCCCGGCGGTTAGGGTCGAAGCCGGAGCCGTCTGTTGAAGGAGAGTGACGTGTCCGACCAACGCCCCACCGGTCAGAACCCGCAGTACGACGAGGTGCAGAGTCTGCGCGCCGAGGTCGAGGCTCTGCGGACGCGCGTCACCAACCCGACCCAGCGGCTCGATCTCGAACAGACGATCCGCCAGCTGCAGTCGGCACAGGCGACTTTGTCGACACAGAACGAGCGGCTGGTGCGCACCCTGAAGGACGCGCGCGAACAGATCGTGTCGCTCAAGGGTGAGATCGACCGCCTCGCCCAACCGCCGGCCTCCTTCGGCGTGGTGCTCGAACGATCCGACGACACCGTCGACATCCTGACGTCCGGGCGCAAGATGCGCGTCTCGGTCAGCCCGACGATCGAGCAGACCGACCTGGTCCCGGGACGCGAGGTCGTGCTCAACGAAGCCCTCAACGTGGTCAAGACGCTGGGCTATGAGAACGTCGGCGAACTCGTGCAGTGCAAGGAGTTCCTCGGCGAGGACCGGGTGCTAGTCGTGCTGCACGGCGATGAGGAGCGGGTCTGCCGGGTGGCGGCTGCGCTCAAGGACGAACGCATCCGGGTGGGCGACTCGCTGCTGCTGGACGCACGCACGAACTTCGTCTTCGAACGTATCCCCAAGGCCGAGGTGGCCGATCTGGTGTTGGAGGAAGTGCCCGACATCCAGTACGAGGACATCGGTGGGCTCACCGGCCAGATCGAGCAGATCCGGGACGCGGTCGAGTTGCCTTATCTGCACGCCGACCTGTTCCGTGAGCACGCGCTCCGTCCGCCCAAGGGCGTGCTGCTGTACGGCCCTCCCGGCTGTGGAAAGACGATGATCGCCAAGGCGGTCGCGGCATCGCTGGCGCGCAAGGTGGCCGAGAAGACCGGTCAGGACCAGACCAAGAGCTACTTCCTGAACATCAAGGGTCCGGAACTGCTCAACAAGTACGTCGGTGAGACCGAGCGGCACATCCGGCTGATCTTCCAGCGCGCCCGTGAGGCGTCCTCGGACGGCACGCCCGTGGTGGTGTTCTTCGACGAGATGGAGTCGCTGTTCCGTACCCGCGGTTCGGGCGTGAGCTCCGACGTCGAGACAACCGTCGTGCCGCAGCTGCTCGCGGAGATCGACGGCGTGGAGAAACTCGAGAACGTCATCGTCATCGGTGCCTCCAACCGTGAGGACATGATCGACCCGGCCATCCTGCGTCCCGGACGTCTGGACGTGAAGATCAAGATCGAACGGCCTGACGCACAGAGCGCCCACGAGATCTTCGGCAAGTACCTCACCGCGACGCTGCCGCTGCACCCCGACGACGTGGCCGAGCACGGTGGTGACAAGCAGGCCGCGGTCGAGGCGATGATCCAGGCGACCGTTGAGCGGATGTACGCCGAGGTCGATGAGAACCGCTTCCTCGAAGTCACCTACGCCAGCGGCGACAAGGAGGTCCTGTACTTCAAGGACTTCAACTCCGGCGCGATGGTGCAGAACATCGTCGACCGGGCCAAGAAGATGGCGATCAAGGATCAGCTCACGACCGGCGTCAAGGGCATCCGGGTCGAGCACCTGTTGCAGAGCTGCGTCGTGGAGTTCAAGGAGAACGAAGACCTGCCCAACACCACCAACCCGGACGACTGGGCGCGCATCTCGGGCAAGAAGGGGGAACGGATCACCTACATCCGCACTCTGATCGACGGCAAGACCGGCGGCGGATCCGCCAAGGCGATCGATTCGGTCGCCACCACCGGCCAGTACCTCTGAGGACGCCGGCAGTCGAACAAGTACGGGAGATCGCGTGAATCACGGCGACCAGCACCACCAGGAACAGGCGTTCATCGACGGAGAACCGTTGTCTGCCAAGGGCAACGGAGTTGTGCACCCGGGGGCTCAGGCGCTGCGGATCATGGCGTTCTCGCTCTGTGCCGGGTCTGTCTGCTCTGTTTGGCCACTGAGGCGCGAGGTTCGTAATCAGTCGGCCTGCGGGACGTCTCTGTGAAAGGATAGTTCGGCAGAGAATTCACGTGCCTGCCTCGGTTGGTACGCCGACGCGAGAGTGGTGCCCTTCTTGATCGAACAGACGAACTCACGGGTGGATCGGATGACCGACCCGCAGCGAGGCGTCTTCGACGCGGTCATGGGCCTGGACGCCGCCCGGATGCGCGGGCACATCGTCGATTTCCAGAGTGCGCGCGGCAATGACGCGGTGGTCGCGGAATTGCTCGTGCCTGTCCTGGGGATCATCGGGGAGATGTGGGAGAACGGCACGCTCAGCGTCGCCCACGAGCACCACGGATCACAGATCATCCGCAATGTCATCGGGGAGTTCCGGCGCAAGGGCAGTGGCCCCGTCCACGGCAAGATCGTGCTCGCCTGTCCGCCCGGGGAACTGCATGACCTTCCGGCGCACCTGTTCGGGCTCATGCTGCGCGACCGCGGTTGGCAGCCCGTCGTCCTGGGTGCGGACACGCCGTGGACCGCGATCCTGGCCGCCGTGCGAGCGGTCTGCGCGGACGCCTGCACCCTCACCGGCACTCGCCCCGGCCCGTTGCTGCTGCACAGCGACCGCCTGCGCGAACTGAGCACCGTCACCAAGGTCTTCATCGGCGGCGGAGCGGTGAACGGACCGGCCGTGCGCGGAGTGACCCCGTTGCCGCTCGACTGGCCCGCCGCTGCGGACGTCGTTGCCGGAGCGTTGAAGACGCGTTGAAGACGCGTCAACACCCGGAGGGTCAGCCCCGCCTGAGCACCAGCGTCCGGATGAGGCGCCAGCCGATCAGTCCGGCGCCGACGAACAGGGTCGCGACGATGACGAAAGCAAGCGCCGTACCGTCGCCCATGATCCGCCGCACCAGCATGCCGATCGCGATCGCGCAGACCCAGATCGCAACACCGGCCGGGACATGCACCGGCACGCGGCGGTCCCAGTTGTAGTACGCGACCACCCAGCCGGTGACCATGCCGAGCAGGAACGGCCACGCCGTATCCAGCACTCCCACAACAGGATTCGCCTCACCGTGGGTCCGGCGTCCGATGGCCGCGAAGACCGTCACGACGACGACGTCGAGTGCGAGCAGGTACCAGCGCGCCGTCCTGTGGCGGGCCACCTCGGCGCTCATCGCACCCACCAGTCGTTCAGCTGGTCGGCAATCTCCATCCGTGCCTGGTGGCCGCAGCTGGTCGCGCCGGGCATGTTGAGGAAGCCATGCGGGACGCCGTAGTACCGGGTGAGGCGCACCCGGACCCCGGCGCGTTCGAGCATCCGGGCGAAATCGATTCCTTCCTGGGCCAGCGGGTCACGGTCCGCCGTCTGCACCAGAGCAGGCGCCAGACCACGCAGGTCGGCACGCGCCGGCGACAAGGTGGGGTCGGTGTCCCGCAGACCGGTGCCCTCGAGGTACAGCTCCTTGTAGCGGTCCATGTCGCCTCCGGTCAGTGCGGGCGCTCGGCGCATCTCGTGCACGATCGACAGGTCGGTCGCCGGGTAGATCAGCACTTGTCCCAGCAGTTCGCGGTTGTGGTCGCGGGCGTGGATCGCGACGAGCGCCGAGAGATTACCGCCGGCGCTGTCACCGCCGACGACGACGCGCGGCTCATCCGTGCCGCACTCGGCCGGACCGTGCGACAACCAGTCGAAGACGTCCAGCGAATCGTGCAGTCCCGCAGGCGCTTTGTGCTCCGGAGCCTTGCGGTAGTCCGGTGCAAGCACGGTGCAGTCGGCCCGGTCGGTGAGCATTGACAGCATCGAGTCGTAGTCCCGCGGACGCCCGCGTACCCACCCACCGCCGTGGATGTACAGCATCACGCGGTCGGTGTGGCGGCGGGTGCGGTAGCGGCGAACGGTGATGTCGTGCCCGTCGCGTCCGGTCATGCTGAATTCGTCGATCGACACGCCCTTGGTCACCGAGCCGATGATGAGCGAGGCGGGGAACTTCGGCGCGGGGGAGAGGGCTCGGGACGCTGCGATCTGTTCCAGGCTCATCTCCGACAAGGTGGTGCGCTGCAGGCGCGCCAAGCCGAAGCACAGGGCACGGGTACGCAACGGCATGCCGGCGGTGTCGGACCAGGTCGTTCGGGACATGGCAGCAGTATCGCTGCCGGGCACGGACACCACGGGGTGCGACACAGCCTCGGCTCATAGGCTGGGCCCATGAGCGTGCGCCGGGTGATGGGTATCGAAACCGAGTACGGGATTTCGCAGCCGGGGGACCCGTCCGCGAATCCGATGCTGATGTCCGGGCGGGTCGTCACCGCGTACGCCCGATCGATGGGACTTCGCTCGGGACAGACGGGCTGGGACTATGCCGACGAGGCGCCGTTGCAGGACGCCCGCGGGTTCGCGATGAACCGCGCGTTCGCCGATCCGAGTCAGCTCACCGACGAAGAAGATCCGACGATGGCGAACGTCGTGCTGACCAACGGTGCACGCTTGTACGTCGACCACGCCCACCCGGAATACAGCTCGCCGGAGGTCACCGGGCCACGGGACGCGGTCATCTGGGACCGCGCCGGTGAACTCGTGATGCGCGAGGCGGCCAGGCTGCTGAACCAGCCTGGCATGCCGCCGCTCAACCTCTACAAGAACAACACCGACGGCAAGGGCGCGTCCTACGGAACGCACGAGAACTACCTGATGCGGCGTCTGACGCCCTTCGCCGACATCGTCAGTGGCCTCATCCCGTTCTTCGTCTCACGTCAGGTCGTCTGCGGTTCGGGCAAGGTCGGAATCGGCACCGAATCACAGCGTGCCGGATTCCAGTTGTCGCAGCGGGCCGACTTCTTCGAGACCGAGGTCGGCCTGGAGACGACGCTGAAGCGTCCGATCATCAACACCCGTGACGAGCCGCACGCGGTCACCGAGAAGTACCGCCGGTTACACGTCATCATCGGCGACGCCAACCACTGCGACGTCGCGAACTTTCTCAAGCTCGGCACGACCAGCCTGGTGCTCGGGGTGATCGAAGCCGGGGCGGTGACGCAGAATCTCGCCCTGCAGGAGCCGGTCACCGCGCTGCAGGCGATCTCGCACGACCCGACGCTGCGCACCTCGGTGCGGTTGGAGGACGGCCGCGAACTCACCGCACTGGAGATCCAGTACGCCTACCTGCAGATGGTGCGTGACTGGTTGGGCAGCGACGACCTCGACAGCGAGACCGTGGAGGTGCTCGACCGGTGGCAGCAGGTGCTCGACAAGCTCGCCGACGACCCGATGTCGGCGGCCCGCGAGGTCGACTGGGTTGCGAAACTCCAGCTGCTGCAGGGGTATCGGAACCGCGGGCTGGACTGGAGTGACCCGAAGATGCGGGCGATCGACATTCAGTGGAGTGACGTACGGGCCGACAAGGGGATCTTCCACAAGCTCGCCGCGAGCGGCCGGTTCGACGAACTCATCTCGGCCGCGGACGTCGAGGCGGCGGTGAGCAACCCGCCGACCGACACCCGTGCCTACTTCCGCGGACGCGCCGTCCGTCAGTTCGGCGAGAACATCGCCGCAGCCTCGTGGGACTCGGTCATCTTCGACGTCCCTGAGCGACGCACGATGCAGCGGGTGCCGATGCTCGAACCCTTGCGCGGCACCGAGCAACATGTCGGGCCACTGTTCGACCGGGCCGGCAGCGCGGACGAACTGCTGCGGACGCTGCTCACCGACTGACGAAGCGCCTCAACTCGCGGGCGACAGATTGCACGAGTTGCCCGGCCCCTTGATCAGACTGCTGGTGCGCTCGTAGGACACCTTGTTGGAGTCCGCGGTGACCACGCGAACGAAGTAGCCGGCCGTACGGGCGACCCGGGTGGGTTGGAAGACGGCCTTGGGCTGTGTCCACCTGCCGTCGTCACCGCGCTCGAAACTGACCTTGACCATGACGCCGTCCTGGGTGGCGTCCGGGAAGCCCCAGTTCACGCCCTGGTCGGAGATCTGGTTGCCGAGGCCGAAATAGACCATCTTCCCGTTGACCCGCTCGCACTTCTGGACGACGTGGGCGTGGTTTCCGATGATCGTGTCCACCGAACCCGACTGCATGAGCTCGTTCGCGGTCTCGACCATGGCCGGTGTGGGGGCGTGATCGTTCGCGTTGCCCCAGTGCATCGAGACGAGCACGATCTGAGCACCGGACTTCCGTGCGGCGACGGCGTCGGCGATGATCCCGCTCGCCTTCTTGCGTTTCCACATCGCCTCCTTCATCCAGATCGCCTCATCCGGAACCCACAGGTCGCTGCCGCCGGCGAAGTTGTCGAGGGTGTAGCTGTAGGCGAGGTGGGCGACCTTGACGCCCTTGACGTCGTACATGGCCGGCTGACCCGGTGTGTTCGCGTCCGGCCCGGGTCCGGCGGCCTTCAGACCGTGGTCCGCCATCACCTTTCGTGTATCGGCGAGACCCTTCACCCCGGCATCGAAGGTGTGGTTGTTCGCGGTGCTGCAGCCGTCGTAGCCCATCCACGCCATCGCTTCGGCGAACTCGCGAGGACCGTTGTGCCGCAACCCCTTCGTGAGGTTGGTGTTGTCAGGCGACAGCGCGGCCTCCATGTTGCAGATGGCGAGGTCGGCGGACTCGGTGAACGGCTTGGCATCGGCCATCAGAGCCTTGAAGTCGTAACCGCCGTCCTTGCTCTGCGCCTTGGCGGCCTTGATGGGATCTTCCTGGGGGATGTCGTCGCCGCTGAAGGCGATCGTGAGGCGGTCGGCCCCGGTCTGCGCGGTCTCGCCATCACTCCCGGGGCTTCCCGAACTACCGGAGCGTGCGCTGGAGCCATCACTTCGGCTCCCGCCGTCTCCTGAGCTTCCGGAATCGGAACCACCCAGGGCGCAACCGCCCAGAATCACGGACGCGGCGAATGCCGCGGCGACCGTCACACGCGCCCTCTTCATACCCCTTGTACGCATGTGCGACACAGTAACCGCGGACTACCGGGCCGCCTCGCCGCCACGCGGTTAGGGTGGACGTGGTTCAGTACGCGCGAGGAAAGACGGTGTCATGGCACAGGAACGCATCAACCCCCAGCGCCGCGACGGCGACCCGGCGCAGGAGACGCCGCCACCCGCACCCGCTGCACCGCAGGTTCAGACCGGCGACATCGACAGTGTCCTCGACGAGATCGATGGCGTGCTCGAGGCGAACTCCGAAGAGTTCGTGCGCGGGTTCGTCCAGAAGGGTGGCCAGTGACCGCGGACCCGAGCGGACGACTGCCGGCCGCGTACTTCGCCCCGGGATCCTCGTCGTTCACCGAGTTCCTGCAGACCTACGCCCCGACGCTGATGCCCGACTCGACCCATGCGCCCTCGAGTGTGCAGGTCGACGCTCCGCACGGCACGACGATCGTCTCGCTCACCTACAACGGTGGCGTGCTGGTCGCCGGTGACCGGCGCGCCACGATGGGCAACCTCATCGCCAGCCACACCATGAAGAAGGTCTTCCTCACCGACGACTACTCGTCGGTGGGCATCGCCGGCACCGCCGGTGTCGCGATCGAGATGGTGCGCCTGTTCCAGGTGGAACTCGAACACTACGAGAAGATCGAGGGAGACCGACTTTCGTTGCAGGGCAAGGCGAATCGGCTCGCCTCGATGATTCGCGGCAACCTCGGCATGGCGATCCAGGGGCTGGCGGTCGTACCGCTGTTCGCCGGGTTCGATCTCGACACCGGCAAGGGCCGCATGTTCAGTTACGACGTCACCGGCGGTTGCTACGAGGAGCACCAGTACCACTCGGTCGGCTCGGGGTCGTTGTTCGCCCGCGGCGCTCTGAAGAAGCTCTGGCGCTCGGGGATGAGTCAGGATGACGCCGTGCGGGTGATCGTCGAGGCGCTGTACGACGCCGCCGACGACGACTCCGCAACCGGTGGTCCCGACCCCGGCCGGCGCATCTGGCCCAACGTCGCGATCCTCGACGCCGAAGGCTCGCGGTTCGTCACCGATGTCGAGATCGAGGCGGTCGTGGAGACCGTCGTCCGTGCCCGCAGGGAAGGGGAGGCGCACCGATGAGCATGCCGTTCTACGTCTCGCCCGAACAACTGATGAAGGATCGGGCCGACTACGCGCGCAAGGGAATTGCTCGTGGGCGCGCGGTGGTCGTGCTCGCTTATGAAGGCGGCATCGCGTTCGTCGCCGAGAACCCCAGCCGGGCACTGCACAAGATCTCCGAGATATACGACCGGATCGCCTTCGCGGCGGTCGGCAAGTACAACGAGTTCGAGAACCTACGGGTGGCCGGGGTCCGGTATGCCGATCTGCGTGGGTACTCCTACGACCGTTCCGACGTCACCGCCCGAGGCCTGGCCAACGCGTACGCGCAGACGCTCGGCACGGTGTTCACCCAGGAGTCGAAGCCATACGAGGTCGAGATCGTGGTCGCGCAGATCGGCGCGACGGCAGACGACGACCAGATCTACCGCCTGATGTACGACGGGTCCGTCGCGGACGAGCACGGGTACGTCGCGATGGGCGGCGGCGCAGATCGGATCTCCGCAGGACTGGAGCAGGAATGGCGTCCCGACCTCGACCTCGGCGGCGCGCTGCAGTTGGCGGTGCGGTTGCTCGGTGTCGATGCCGAAGGTAATTCGCGAGAACTCACCGCCGACCAGCTCGAGGTGGCGGTGCTCGACCGCAGCCGCGAGCGTCGCACCTTCCGGCGGCTGCCCGTACCTCTGCTGCAGACACTGCTGAGCGCCCAGGCCGACTGATGCTGCGCGCCGGTGTCGTTCGTCCGGACAAGGACGGGTTCACGCCGCTGCAACACGCGAAGATCAAGGGCTGCGACGAGATGGTGAGGATTCTTTCCGTCGCTTCGTGACGCCCGAAGCCTGGTCACGCTCCGTGGGTTGTCGATGCCGGCTGGCATACTTCGGAACCGGCGTACAGTTCGGCGCCTAATGATTTTGGAGGGGGCGCGTCAGCTCTTGGCGGTCGAAGCACGCAGGACCACAGGTCGTTCGACGGAATCGGTGACGGACGCGGGCGAACTCCTCAGCGAACCCAGCATCTCCCCGCCCGGGCGCTCCGGTCTGCGGGGCAACGCGCTGGTCCGCTTGTTGCCGTACCTGCGCCCGTACCGCACCCGGATGATCGTCATGTTCATCGTCGCGCTGGCCTCCATCGGCAGCACGATCGCGATCCCGCTGATGACGCGGGCGGTGATCGACGGCCCGGTCGCGCACAACGACGAGCGCGGTCTGTGGATCCTCGGCGGCAGCGCTCTCCTTCTCGGTGTCGCCGAAGCGGCACTGTGGATGATCCGCCGGTGGCTGGTGCAGACCGCGAGCACCGGCGTCGAGAACGACATCCGCCAGCAACTGCACGCGCGCCTGCAGGTGCTGCCGATGAGCTTCCACGGCAGCTGGCAGTCGGGCCAATTGCTCTCCCGGGTGATGAACGACCTCGGCATGATGCGTCGCTTCATCGGCTTCGGGTCGGTCCTGTTGATTCTCAACGTGATTCAGGTCGTGGTTGTCACGGCGATCCTGCTCGGGATGTACTGGCCGCTCGGTCTGGTGGTGCTGATCTCGATCGGGCCGGTGGTCGGCGCGAACCTGCACTACGAGCGCCAGTTCAGCAAGGCCTCCCGTGCCGCTCAGGACCAGACCGGCAACGTCGCCACACAGGTCGAGGAGGCGGCGCTCGGCCTTCGCGTGGTCAAGTCGTTCGGACGCGAGCAGTACGTGTTCGACCGATTCGACACCCAGGCGACCGAACTGCGTGAGATCCAGTTGCGCAAGGTCAAGATCATGTCGCGGTTCTGGACGCTGCTCGAAGTCATCCCGACCGCCACGCTGGTGATCGTGCTCGCGATGGGCGCCCATGCCGTCGGCAACGGCGACATCACGCTGGGCACGCTCGTCGCCTTCATCACCTTCATGCTCAACCTGGTCTGGCCGATCGCCGCCCTCGGCTTCCTGCTGTCCATGCTGCAGGAGACCGTGACCGCGGCAGACCGTGTCGCCGAGATCTTCGACACGCCACGCACCGTCGAGAGCGGCACGAGCGACACCCGCATCACCGGCGGCCGGCTCGAACTGCGCGATGCAGGGTTGCGGTTCCCCGACAGTGACGAATGGGTGCTGCGTCATCTGAACCTGGTGGTCGAGCCGGGGGAGACGGTCGCCCTTGTCGGCGCGACCGGCTCGGGCAAGTCGGTGTTCACCGGACTGATCCCGCGCCTGCGCGACGTCACCGAAGGCGCCGTGTTGATCGACGGCGTCGACGTACGCGAGCTTCCGTTGCCGGTGTTGCGCAAGGTCGTTGCGACGGCGTTCGAGGATCCCACGCTGTTCTCGATGTCGGTCCGCGAGAACCTCACGCTCGGCAACCCGGACGCGACGCCACAACAGATCGACGCAGCGATCCAGGTCGCTCAGGCGGAGTTCGTGCGAGACCTTCCGTTCGGCCTCGACACCCGCATCGGCGAGCAGGGAATGAGCCTGTCCGGTGGGCAGCGGCAACGGCTCTCGCTCGCCCGTGCGGTGCTGGCCGATCCGCGCATCCTCGTGCTCGACGACACGCTGTCCGCGCTCGACGTGCACACCGAGGCGTTGGTCGAGGAAGCCTTGCGCCACGTGCTCGCCGACGCGACCGGAATCGTTGTCGCACACCGTGCCTCGACCGTCCTGCTCGCCGACAAGGTGGCGTTGCTCGAGCACGGCACGATCACCCATGTCGGATCTCATACCGAGTTGTTGGCGACCGTCCCGCAGTACCGCTACCTACTGGCGGCGGACGACGAACTCGATCCCGATCTCGAGCACGACGAACCCTGGCAGACCGATGACCGACGTGAGGCGCGCGACGAGGTGGTCCTCGTCGGCCGAAGCCGTGACGTCGAATCCGACGACGATCGCGAGGGACGCCGATGAGCACCGACACCGACCAGAAATCAGCCGGCACCACACTCGAATCGATCGAACAGGAAGCTGCCTCCTGGCGTGGCCGGATGGCAGAACAACGGCAGGACGACGTCGAGAAGAACGCCGAACGCGGTCAGGCGAAGGCGCTGCTGTGGGACCTCCTTCGTCCGTACCGCCGCCTCGTTGCGGTGCTCGGCGTCGCTGTCATCATCGAGAATGCAGCACGCCTCGCCGTGCCGCGTCTGGTGCAGATCGGTGTCGACGAGGGAGTGCCGCCGCTGCAGCGCTCCGGCGACTCCAGCGTGCTCACCCAGGTCGTCATCGCCCTGCTGATCGCACTGGTTCTCCAGGGCTGCTTCCGGATGTTGTTCATCCTGCAGTCCGGGCGCATCGGCCAGAACGTGCTGCTCGAACTACGCCGCCGCGTCTTCAAGCACTTCGGCAAGCTCGACGTGTCCTTCCACGACCGGTACACCTCCGGCCGGGTGGTCAGCCGCTCGACCAGTGATGTCGAAGCCATCCAGGAGATGCTGGAGAACGGCTTCGACGGCCTCATCACCGCAGTCCTCACCCTGGTCGGCACCTCGATCCTGCTGGTCACCCTCGATCTGCGCCTGGGCCTGGTGTGCCTGATCAGTTTCCCGTTCCTGATCGCGCTGTCACTGTGGTTCCGCCGCGAGTCGGCGAAGGCGTACCGACTGGTGCGTGAGATCTCGGCGCTGGTCATCGTGCAGTTCGTGGAGTCGATGACCGGCATCAAGGCCGTGCAGGCCTACCGTCGCGAACCCCGCAACCAGCAGATCTTCGGTGACCTCGCCGACCGCTATCGCGACATCAACATCCGCACCATGCGCCTGATCGCCATCTTCATGCCCGGCGTGAAGCTGATCGGCAACCTCACGACGGGCGTGGTGCTGCTGTACGGCGGCTACCTGGCGATGCACGGCGAGATCACCATCGGCGTGCTGACCGCGTTCCTGCTCTACCTGCGGATGTTCTTCGAGCCGATGCAGGAGATCACGCAGTTCTACAACACCTTCCAGTCCGCGACCTCCGCGCTGGAGAAGCTCGCGGTGGTGCTCGACGAGAAGCCGGCGATCGGCGACCCGGAGCAGCCGAACGAGCTCACCGACGTCCGCGGCGAGGTGGAGTTCGACGACGTTCACTTCTCCTACGTCGTGGGACGACCGGTGCTTCCCGGACTCGACCTGCGCGTCCCGGCCGGACAGACCGTCGCGTTGGTCGGTACGACCGGTGCGGGAAAGACCACGATCGCCAAGCTCATCGCCCGGTTCCACGACCCCGATTCCGGACGCGTCCTGCTCGACGGCCACGACCTGCGCGATCTGTCGCAGACCGACCTGCGCCGTCATGTCGTGATGGTGACCCAGGAGAACTTCATGTTCGAGGGCACCGTGGCCGACAACATCCGCTTCGGACGTCCGGACGCGACCGACGAACAGGTGCGCGAAGCGGCCGCAGCCGTCGGCGCCGACACCTTCGTGGACGCCTTGCCCGATGGCTTCGCCACCGATGTCGCCAAGCGTGGCGGACGACTGTCGGCCGGCCAGCGGCAGCTCATCGCGTTCGCGCGGGCGTTCCTCGCCGACCCCGACGTGCTGATCCTGGACGAGGCCACCTCTTCGCTCGACATCCCCAGCGAACGGCTGGTGCAGCGGGCATTGCAGACGATCCTGGCCGGCCGGACCGCGCTGATCATCGCCCACCGACTCTCCACGGTCGAGGTGGCCGACCGGGTAGTCGTTCTCGAACACGGGCAGGTACTGGAGGACGGTCCGCCACGCGACCTCATCACCCGTGAAGGCGGCCGGTACGCGTCCCTGCACCAGGCCTGGATCAACTCGCTCGCCTGACGCTGCCGCCCGACGACGGCTTCGGCCGGGGGTGCGACCGTTCCGTACTCGCGGCGCGGAATCCAGCACGGAGCGGAGCAAGCGCGTGAGCGTCGGGAAGAACTGCGGCGGGAACGCCGAGACGGGACTGACAGGGACTGATCCGCGTCTGAGTGGATTGCCCGGCAGCGCGCAGTTGCCGGGCCGTTGGCGCGTTCAGCGTTCGCGCAGCCGGGTGGTGATCAGATCGGCTTCGTCGGCGGGGGAGAGACCCGCATTCCTGGGCCGGCCCGGACCCGCTTGTAGTTCCCAGGCGAGGGTGTCGGTGAAGGTGTCGGCCAGCGGCCGCACCTCCAGACCCACCTGCCGGGCCGCGCCGGCGTCGACGCTCATCATGCCGGCGAGTTCGGGCCAGGGCACCCACAGCGGTAACGAGCGCTCACCCATCCACGGGGAAACTGCGTGCGCCTGCAGCCAATCCGGCGGCACCGCAACGAGATCCGCAGTGTGTCCGGCGACCCGACGAGCGGTCGTGAGCACGGCGTGCAGCGGGACGGACGGTCCGGTCGCGTTGAAGACACCGGTCGTGCCGTCCTGCGCACAGCGCACCAGCCACTTCGCCAGGTCGCGGACGTCGATCAGTTGCACCTTCGCGTCCGGTACGTGGGGGACGAGCACCTTGTCGTCCGGGCGGGACGGATGGGCGAAACGCAGCGACCAGTAGCCGGTGCGGTCGGTGGTGTCCTCCGGTCCGGCCAGCAGACCGGCCCGGGCGATGAGGTGCGCTTCCGGGAAGGCCTGTGCGACAAGGCGTTCGCAGGTCACCTTGCCCGCACCGTACTGCTCGGGCGTCCAGTCGTCACCGTCCCACGCCTCGAGCAAGGCGGCACTTTCGTCAGCGCCGATGGCCTCGGGACCGACCTGCTCGTAGACGTTGATGGTGGAGACGAACAGCCATCGATCGGCACGGCCGCTGAGCGCCTCCAACGCTGTGCGGACATGCAGCGGGTCGCGGGCCACATCGACCACCGCGTCGAACTCGCCGATGAGGCCGTCGTACCCGTCCGGTGTGCTCCGCTCGCCCCGGACGAGTTCGGCCCCGTCGACCACCGACCCGCTCGCGCCACGGGCGAGACAGACCGCCTCATGACCGGCGTCGAGTGCAGCCCTCGCGGTTGCTCGTCCGAGGAAGGCCGTACCGCCGAGGATGAGGAGTCGCATGACCCCATGTCATCAGGCTTTCGTCCCACTCACCAGGACGTTTCGCTTTCGGCGCACAGCGCGCGTCCGACACCCGTCTAGGGTCGGAGCATGCAGCGGCGCATCTTTGGCATCGAGACCGAGTACGGCGTGACGTGCACCTCCGGCGGGACGCGCCGGCTGACGCCCGACGAGGTGGCGCGCTACTTGTTCCGTCGTGTGGTCAGCTGGGGACGCTCGAGCAATGTCTTCCTCGGCAATGGCGCCCGTCTCTACCTCGACGTCGGAAGTCACCCCGAGTACGCCACCGCGGAGTGCGACGACATCCGCGAGGCGGTGATCCAGGACAAAGCGGGGGAGCGCATCCTGGTCGATCTCGCGGTCGACGCCCAGGAGCGCATGGCCGAGGACGACATCCGCGGCGACATCTACATCTTCAAGAACAACACCGACTCGGCCGGCAACTCCTACGGATGCCACGAGAACTTCCTGGTCTCGCGGCACGGCGACTTCCAGCGGGTCTCCGAGCATCTGATCCCGTTTCTGATCAGCCGCCAGATCACCTGTGGCGCAGGCAAGATCGTCCAGCTCGGCAATCGGGCGGTGTACGCGGTCAGCCAGCGCGCCGACCACATCTGGGAAGGCGTCAGCAGCGCGACGACCCGTTCGCGCCCGATCATCAACACCCGCGACGAACCGCATGCCGACGCCGAGCACTACCGGCGGCTGCACGTGATCGTCGGCGACAGCAACATGTCGCAGACCACCACACAACTGAAGCTGGGATCGGCCCACCTGGTGCTGCAGATGATCGAGGAAGGCATCCCGATGCGGGACATGAGCCTCGACAACCCGATCCGTGCCATTCGCGAGATGAGCCACGACATCTCCGGCCGCACGCTGGTGCGTCTCGCCAACGGCAAGGAGATCTCGGCGCTCGCCATGCAGACCGAATACTTCGAGCGGGCAACGGCATTCGTCGAACGGCAGGGCATCAGTGACGAGACCACCAAGCAGGTGCTCGACCTGTGGGGCCGGACGCTGACCGCGATCGAGACCGACAACCACTCGCTGGTCGACACCGAGATCGACTGGGTGATCAAGAAGAAGCTGCTCGACCAGGTCGCCACCAAACACGGCTACGACCTCGATCACCCGCGCATGCTGCAGCTCGACCTGACCTACCACGACATCAAACCCGGACGCGGTGTCTTCGACATCCTGCAACGGGCCGGTCGGGCGGCCACGATCTGCACCGACGACGAGATCACCGCGGCGGTGACCACGCCGCCGCAGACGACCCGCGCCAAGTTGCGCGGCGACTTCGTCCGGGCGGCCCAGCAGCATCGCCGCGACTTCACGGTCGACTGGATCCACCTCAAACTCAACGACCAGGCGCAACGAACGGTGCTGGTCAAGGACCCGTTCGCCAACGAGGATCCGCGGGTGACCGCGCTGATCGAGGCGATGGGCTGAGCCGGGCTGACAGCCCCCGCACAGTCCCGCCGGTTATGGTGGACCGTCCGACAGCCGACAACACGAGGTATTTTCGCGTGCGCCGTAACACCCGCCTGCTCACCGTGGGCGTCCTTTCCACCACCTTCGTTCTCGCAGGGTGCGGCGACGACTCGGGCTCTAACAAGAGCAGTTCGCCGACGTCGTCCAGCGCAGCGACCAGCAGCGCCGCCAAGCCGCTGACGGTCTCGCCCGACAAAGTGACGCCGATGACGGCGATCAAGGTCGACGAGAAGAACCCGAAGGCGCCCAAGCTGACGCTCGCCACCAAGCCGTTCCAGGCCAACCAGACGACCGCACGTGTGGTGAAGAAGGGCAGCGGTGCGGCGGTGAAGGCCACCGACATCGCCTACGTGAACTATCTCGCGGTCAACGGCACCAACGGCAAGGAACTGCTCAGCACCTACGGGAAGGACGACGTCGCCGTCGTCCTCAACGACAAATCCCAGTTCCCGGGCTTCGTCAAGGCCTTGACCGGCAAGCCGGTGGGCACCGTGATGGACGTCGCGATCCCGCCGGCCGATGGTTTCGGTGCACAGGGCAGCCAGCAACTCGGGATCACCGCCAACGACACGCTGATCTTCCGGATGACGATCACCGGTGCGTCCGCCGTGCTCGACAAGCCCGCGGGCACGACCGTCGCCCCGAAGAAGGAGCTGCCTGCGGTTGCGGTCAGCGACGGCAACCAGAGCAAGAAGCCGGCGACGATCACCATGCCGAAGTCCGGTGGCAAGGTCGCCACCGCACCGAAGTCGCTCGTCTCACAGGACCTCGTCACCGGCAAGGGCCGCAAGGTCGTCGAAGGTCAGACGGTCAAGGTTCGCTACACCGGAGTCGTCTGGGGCACGGGCAAGGTCTTCGACAGTTCGGCGAAGAACGGCGGCGCGCCTGCCGACTTCCCGCTGCAGACCGCGTCGGCGACCAACCCGCAGGGGATGATCCCCGGGTTCGTCAAGGGCCTGGTCGGCAAACCGGTCGGCAGCCGTGTGCTGCTGGTTCTGCCGCCCGCCGAAGGCTACGGCGCGCAGGGTCAGCCGGCGGCCGGCATCAAGGGCACCGACACACTGGTGTTCGTGGTTGACATCCTCGCCGCACTCTGATCCCACCCATCCCTTTCCACGTCAGGAGAACAGTCATGCCGTTCGACCCGAACACCACCAAGCCCGAGATCGACTTCCCGGGTGACAACCCGCCGGCCGAACTCCTCATCGAGGACATCACCGAAGGTGAGGGCCGTGCCGCCGAAGCCGGCGACATGGTGCAGGCGCACTACGTCGGCGTCGCTTGGTCGACCGGCGAGGAGTTCGACGCATCCTGGAACCGCGGCGCACCGCTGGACTTCCAGGTGGGAGTCGGTCAGGTCATTCAGGGTTGGGACCAGGGCATCGTCGGCATGAAGCCGGGCGGCCGCCGCAAGTTGACCATCCCGCCGGAGCTCGGCTACGGCGCTCGCGGTGCCGGCGGCGCGATCGGACCGAACGAGACCCTGATCTTCGTGGTCGATCTCGTCGCGGCGAGCAAGCCCGGCGCGGGAAGCGCCTTCGGTCTGCGCTGAGATCCGCGGGCACAGTCCCCAAGAATCCGCGTGAGTTTCGGCCCTTCGCCCAGCCCGGCGAAGGGCCGAAACTCACGCGGATTTGTCGTGATCAGGTCAGCAGAGAAGCGGCGTACCGTCCTGCGGCAGCAGCCGCGAGGAAGGACGCCGCGTCGTCGTCCATTCCGCGTCCCATCGTGCGCATCGCGACCGGGCTCGAGTCGAGTGCCTCGCGCAATCCCTGCACCGGGACGTCGATACGGCGTAGCCGTCCGTCGGACTCCCGGACGAGGTCGTCGGCCTGACGCGAGACCTTCGCCCCGAAATCGTCGCCGATCACCGGCACGGGCAGATCCGCCGGCACGAGCGCAACGCGCGTGTATGCCGTGCGGCTGTGGTGGGAGATGCCGTGATGCCTCCCGCGAGCATCGCCCTCGGAGACCCGCAGCGACGCGATCGGACGACCGCCGAGCGTGTACGCGGCGTTCAGTGCCTCACCCGCAGATGTGCCGGAAAAGCCCCAGCGGGTGCCGGTGCCGAGGTTGCCCGGTCCTTGAGCCACGACCACCACGTCGGCGCCGAGCACATGCCGGGCGGCGAGCAGCCCGGTGTACACATTGACTGCCTCGAGGTCGCCGCCGAACGCCTGCCCGACNGCCTGCCCGACGGTCACCACGCCGGAAAGCCAACCGGCGTCGCGCAGGCCGCTGATCGCCCGAGAGAATGCAGCCGGAAGAGCGCCGCCGTCCGTCATCACATATGCAACGTCGAGTTGAGGTCGAGACTCTCGTAGGCCGGCGACAACCGCGGGAACGGCGGAGTGAAGGTCGGCAGTGATGGTCGGTACCCCGCCCAGGTCGTCTGCGTCCCGCAGCAGTTCGTGGTGCGGGCTCTCCTGCTCGTCGACGCCGAGAACCATCGTCTGCAGGGGCGTGTAACGCGCCTTCATGATGTGGCCGTCGCCGGCTGCCGGCACCGGCGGCAGACGGTCGGGGAGTGCGACCACCAGGGCGACGCCGCCCGTCCCGAGTCGGCGGTCGACGGCGTTCGTGTTCAGCAGGACCCGGTCACCCACGGCGGGATCACCGACCAGGTCGATGTATGCGAGCGCAGCGACCTCGACACCGTCGTCCGGCAGCTGCACGGTCAGTTGTTGCGCGCTCGACCAACGGGAGCCCAGCCCGACGACGACACCACTTCGCCACGTGATCACGCTCGTACACTAGTGCGATCCGATCCGATAGCGTCGGACGCATGAGCGCCCCGACTCCTGCCGCCAAGACCGAGCGGTTGCTCAACCTGGTGATCTGCCTGCTGTACACCCGGCAGCCGTTGTCCAAGCAGCGCATCCGCCAGGCGGTGCCCCAGTACGGGTCCGCGAGCAGCGACGAGGCATTCGACCGCATGTTCGAGCGCGACAAGGACGAACTGCGTGACCTCGGCATCCCCCTGCGGATCGAGGTCGTCGACCCACTGTTCGACGACGAGACCGGCTACCGGATCGACCGCCGCGAGTACGCCCTTCCCGACATCCACTTCGAACCCGACGAACTCGCCGTCCTCGGACTGGCCAGCCGCACCTGGCAGCAGGCCAGTCTGGCCGGGCCAGCGGCGAGTGCGCTGCGCAAGCTCGAGGCGGCCGACGTCCAGCGTGACGAGGGCACGCTCGTCGGCCTGGAGCCGCGTGTGCGCACCGCGGAGCCTGCTTTCCCGGCGATGAAGGACGCCGCGCTGGCCCGCCGCCAGATCGACTTCGGCTATCGCAAACCCGACGGCACCGTCGGACGACGCAGGCTGCAACCGTGGACGGTCACCAACTGGCACGGCCGCTGGTATGTCGCCGGCTTCGATCTCGACCGCGAGGCGCCCCGGGTCTTCCGGCTCGGTAGGGTCGACGGTGCGGTGAAGACCGTGGGAAAGCCTGATGCCTACGAGGTGCCCGCCGACCACGACCCGATCGCGATGATCCAGGGCAGCGAGGTCGAGCGGGAGCCGCAGCCGGCGATCCTGCACGTCCGCACCGGCAGCGGCAACGCGTTGCGCCGCCGGGCGCGGACCGCCGGCGAGGTCGACGACACGTGGACCCAGATCGACATCGACTACACCGACACCGAGATCTTCGCCGAACAGATCGTCGGCTACGGCCCTGCCGTCCGGGTCATTCAACCCGCCGATCTGCGAGACGCCGTCATCCGACGACTCCGAGCGATCCTCGAGCCCGACCGAACCACCGAGCAGGAGCGCTGATGGCCGCCGAGAGTGCGACGACCCGCCTGTCCCGACTGCTGACGATGGTGCCGTGGTTGATGCACCGGCAGGGCATCGACATCGAGCAGGCCGCCCGCGAACTGGACGTGACACCCGAGCAGGTCGAAGCCGACCTGAACCTGCTCTTCGTCTGCGGCACGCCTGGTCACATGCCCGACGACCTCATCGAGGCCGAATGGGACAGCGGAAAGGTGTTTGTCGGAAACGCCGACACGATCGCGCGACCGCTGAGGCTCGGGGTCGACGAGGCGCTCGCGCTGATCGTCGGCCTACGCACGCTGGCCGCGGTGCCAGGACTGGGGGCGCGGGACGCGATCGACCGCGCCCTTGCCAAACTGATCGACGCTGCCGGCGACGTGTCGGCCGCGTCCGAGCGGGTGCGGATCACCACCGGCGACAGCTCGCAGACTGCGTGGCTGGCCGACGCCCGGCAAGCGATCGCGGACAAGCGCCGGCTGCGGTTGCGCTACCTGGTCGCTGCCCGCGACGAGAGCACCGAGCGGGACGTCGACCCGATGCGTGTGGTGTTGATGGACGACCACTGGTACCTCGAGGGCTGGTGTCACCGGGCCGAGGATGTGCGAATGTTCCGGCTCGACCGCATCGAGACCCTGGAGGTGCTCGACCAGGACGGCACCCCGCCGGCGCAGGCACAGCCGCGTCAGCTCGGTGATTCGGTTTTCTCGCCTGGTTCGGACGCGGTCCCGGTGACCCTCGAACTGCAACCGCAGGCGTCCTGGGTGGTCGACTACTACCCGGTCGACGCAGTGCACCGCGCGGACGACGGCACCCTCACCACCACGCTGCGCACCACCGACATGCACTGGGTACGCCAACTGGTCTGGCGGCTCGGCGGAGCGGCTCGCGTGGTCGAGCCGGCGCAGCTGCGAGAGTCCGTCGACCGGGGTGCTCGCGAAGCACTTGCCGCGTACGGCGGGTGAGAGGGTGAGCGGCGCCACCGTCGCGTAGAGTTGGCGCCGTCCCGAGATGGGCACGTCCGAAGCGTGCCCACACACTCCCTGGAGGGAAACCGACATGTTCCGAGGCGCGTTCCAGCCCTGGCACCTGCTCATCCTGGTCCTGGTCGTCGTCGTCGTGTTCGGCTGGAAGAGGCTTCCGGACGCCGCCCGCTCGCTGGGTCGCTCGGCCCGCATCCTCAAGAGCGAGGTCGATGAGATGAAGGCCGAGTCGTCGGCCTCGAAGCAGACGGTCAACGGCGAGACCGTCCGCGACGAATCGGTCCAGGACTCCGAGGAGCGGCTGAGGAACCAGACCCAGAACTCCGGTGGATCGCATGCTGCTGGCACTCAGCCGCAGGCCGGTCACCCGGACGGCTTCCCGCAGCGCGACAGCCAGAACGGCACCGCGTCCAACTGACGCGCTGAACCCCCTTCCCGAACTCGACGACCTCGATGGCACTGCTGCGTCGTAAGGACAATCCGGAGGCCCGGATGTCCTTGGGCGAACACTTCCGCGAGTTCCGTCGGCGTGCCCTGGTGGCGGTGCTTGCGCTCGTGGTCGGCGCGGTGGTGGGTTGGATCCTGTTCGACCCGGTCGATGTACGCCTGGGTGGGGTGACCTTGAAGAACGAAGGCATCTTCCAGTGGCTGAAACGGCCGTTGACCCAGGTGGCCGCCGGGCGCCCCGATCCCAGCCTGATCAACCTCAACTTCGGTGGGCAGGGCGTCACCAGCGCGTTCGAGATCAAGCTGAAGATCGCCATGTGGGTGGGGCTGATCCTGTCCAGCCCGGTGTGGCTGTGGCAGATCTGGGCCTTCCTCGCTCCCGGCCTGACCCGCAAGGAGAAGCGGCTGTCGATGGTCTTCCTCGGGTCGGCCGTGCCGCTTTTCGCGGCGGGTTGCTGGGTCGCCACCTGGGTGCTGCCGAACGCGGTGAAGTTCCTGCTCGGCGTGACACCCGGCGACGCCGTCAACTACCAGGACGGCAGTGCGTACATCACGTTCGTCACCCGTTTCATCCTGGTGTTCGGTCTGGCCTTCCTGCTCCCGGTCTTCCTCGTCGCATTGAACGCCGTCGGTGTGCTGCCGGCGAAGGTCATGCTCAAGGGCTGGCGGGTCGCGGTCATGGTGATCTTCGTCTTCGCCGCGATCATGAGTCCCAGTCCGGACGCCTGGTCGATGCTCGCACTCGCCTTCCCGATGGTCGGGCTCTTCTACCTCGCCGTCGGCATCGCCGCCATCCTCGACAAGCGGCGTCAGAAGAAGCGTCCGGAGTGGCTGGACGTGTCGGACGACCACGCCTCCACCATCTGAGCGGAGCGCCGAACTAGTCTGCGGACATGCCCGTTCCGTCCGCGCCGAGCCCTTCCCGCCGCACCTTCGACAGCACACACCTCGAACGGTTCGCCGAGGGTTACGACTTTCCGCTCGACGATTTCCAACGCGCCGGATGTGAAGCGGTGCAGAGCGGACAGGGTGTGTTGGTCGCTGCACCCACCGGCGCCGGCAAGACCATCGTGGGCGAGTTCGCCGCGCATCTGGCCCTGCACACCGGCCTGAAGACCTTCTACACGACCCCGATCAAGGCTCTGTCGAACCAGAAGTACGCCGATCTGGTGGAACGACACGGCAGCGACAAGGTCGGCCTGCTGACCGGTGACTCCTCGATCAACGGCGAAGCGCCGATCGTGGTGATGACCACCGAGGTGCTGCGCAACATGCTGTACGCGGGTTCCGACACCCTGTCCGGCCTCGGCTTCGTGGTGATGGACGAGGTGCACTACCTCGCCGACCGGTTCCGCGGCGCGGTCTGGGAGGAAGTCATCATCCAGCTCCCGCAGCAGGTGCAGGTCGTGTCGCTGTCAGCGACCGTCAGCAACGCCGAGGAGTTCGGTGAATGGCTACGCACCGTCCGTGGCGACACCGAGGTCATCGTCGAGGAGCATCGTCCGGTACCGCTGTGGCAGCACATGATGATCGGCAACCGCATCGTCGACCTCTTCGCCGAGTCGGGTGGTGAGAAGCGCGTCAACCCCGAAGTGCGGCAACGCATCTCCGCACTCCAGCAACGTGACAACCCGCGCGGGGTACGGATGGACGCGGGTGCCCCACGTGGACGGCGCGGGCGTCCGGGCAAGGGACCGTCGGGTCCGGTTCGCGGTGGGCGACCATCGCGTGGACCCAGTCGGGCCGAGGTGATCGAAGCCCTCGACAAGGAGGGTCTGCTCCCGGCGATCACGTTCATCTTCAGCCGGATCGGCTGCGACTCCGCTGTCTCGCAACTCCTGGCGTGGGGCATCAGGCTCATCCCGCCGCAGGAGGGCGAGCGCATCCGACGGATGGTCGAGGAACGAGTCGCCACCCTGCCGGAGGAGGACCTCGCGATCCTCGGTTATTACGACTTCGTCGAGGGGCTCACCCGCGGTTTCGCCGCTCACCACGCGGGCATGTTGCCGACCTTCCGCGAGATCGTCGAGGAACTGTTCGCCGCCGGACGCATCCAGGCGGTCTTCGCCACCGAGACGCTCGCGCTCGGTATCAACATGCCCGCTCGCACGGTCGTGCTGGAGAAGTTGGTGAAGTTCAACGGCGAGGCACACGCACCCGTCACCCCGGCCGAATACACCCAGCTCACCGGTCGCGCCGGACGCCGGGGAATCGACTTCGAAGGCCACGCCGTCGTCCTGCACGGCCGAGACACCGACCCGGAGTCCGTTGCGGGACTTGCCAGTACGCGCACCTACCCGCTCAACTCCAGCTTCGTCCCGACGTCCAACATGGCGGTCAACCTCGTCGACCGGCTCGGTCGCGGCCCCGCCCGGCAGACACTGGAATCGTCGTTCGCGCAGTTCCAGGCCGACCGATCCGTCGTCGGCCATGCGCGCTCGATCAAGAAGAACCAGGAGGGTCTGGAGGGTTACGCAGAAGCGATGCGCTGCCACTTGGGCGACTTCGAGCAGTACGCCGCGCTGCGTCGCGAACTGTCCGATGTGGAGAAGCAGCTGAGCCGCCGCACGTCCGCCGCGAACACGGCAGCAGCAGCCGTCTCCTTGTCCAAACTGTCGGTCGGCGACGTCGTCCGTGTGCCGCTCGGACGACGCGAGAGCCTTGCTCTCGTGCTGTCGATGGACGCGCCTCGACGTGGTCTCGCGCAACCCTTCGTCCTGACCGAGGACGGACGCACCAAGCGCCTGGACGAGTCGGACCTCCGCGGCCCGGTGCCCACGCTCGGTTCGCTGCCGGTGCCGAAGCGTTTCAACCACCGCGACCGTAAGGCACGCTCCGATCTCGCCTCGACGCTGCGGATCAAGATGCGCGACGCCCGTGCGGGTGACGTGGACGCGCCGGACACCGAGGAACTGCGCCGGCTCGACAGCAAGGTGGGGGAGTTGCGCGAACGCATCCGGCAGCACCCCTGCCACGACTGCCCGTACCGCGAGCAACACGCCCGCTGGGCCGAGCGCTGGTGGAAGCTGCGTCGCGAGACCGACGGACTGCAAAAAATGGTCGACGGACGCACTCACAGCGTCGCCCGTACCTTCGAGCGGGTCTGCGACCAGCTCAGCGAACTCGGGTTCCTGTCACCGGACGGTCAGTCGGTCACCTCCGACGGACGAACGCTGCAGCGGATCTACGCCGAGAAGGACCTGCTGGTCGCCGAATGTCTGCGTCAGGACGTGTGGAAGGGGCTCGACCCGGCGTCACTGGCCGCTGCGGTGTCCTCGATCATCCACCAGTCGCGCAGCAAGGACGGTCCGGATCCCGATCCGAAGATGCCGAACCGTGAGGTCGCCGATGCGGTCGAGCGGCAGAATGACGTCTGGGAGGGCCTGCTCGAACTGTCCAAGAGGCACCAGTTGCAGCCTCCGGGCGAGCCGGACGCGTCCATCGTGTGGTCGATCCACCGCTGGGCCGCCGGGCAACGCCTCGAGACCGTCCTGCGCGGATCCGACCTGACCGCAGGCGATTTCGTGCGCCGCTGCAAGCAGTTGATCGACCTGCTCGATCAACTGGCCGACCTGGAGGACTACCCGTCCGTGGCTGCGAACGCCAAGCGTGCCGTCAACCTGTTGTTGCGCGGTGTGGTCGCCGCCGATCGCCTGGACTGACCGCACACCTATCCGTCCGCACCGGCGCCGCGTGTGCGACCGGATCGGGGTCCGGCTCTGGCAGGATGCTCGACATGGCCTTCTCCAACAAGCACCTGACGCAGGGCGAACACGTCGAACTCGAGTTCCGTACGCACGCCAAGAGGATCATCGGCCCGTTGCTGGTCATTCTTTCGATGATCGTGCTGGGGGTGCTGGCCTACATGTTCCTGCCGGATGACGGACGCCCGTGGACTCTCGTCGCCGTGCTCCTACTCTGTGCGATCGTCGCGATCGTCTGGGGGCTCATTCCGATCTGGAAGTGGCGCAACACGGTGTTCGTGCTCACCAACCGCCGTCTGATCACCCGCACCGGAATCATGGCCAAGTCCGGTCGCGACATCCCGCTCTACCGCATCAACGACGTGCAGTACGAGAAGGGCGTCTCGGACCGCATGCTCGGCTGCGGCACGCTGTTGATCTCCGACGCCTCCGACCAGCCGCAGCTGCGTCTGGACGACATTCCCCACGTCGAGTCGGTGCAGGTCAAGATCAACGAACTGCTGTTCGCCCACTTCGGCGACGGCCAGGACCGTCCGGACTCGGTGCCCGCCGCCGGACGTGGCAACGACCGCCGTCAGGACCGCTTGGACGACCCGCGCGATCGGGGTCGTTCGGCCGCGCCGTACGACCGGGAGTACGACGAGCGCGCCCGCTCGGACCGCGACTACGACCGTGGCTACGACGACCGAGGCCGCGACCAGCGGGGCTACGACGAGCGCGGGTACGACCAGCAGGGTCACGAGCGCGACTCCTACCGCGCCTCGGGTGACCGGCCGTATGACAATCAGCCCCCGGTCGACCCCCGCGACGGCGCCGGCCCCGACCAGACACGTCCGCTGCCGCGCCAGGACGACCCGCCCCAGCGCTACTGAGCCTCAGTCGTCGTCCACGCCGAGGGCCTTCGTGACGCGCGCGACCGAACTGCCGATTGCGAACTCCTCGATCAGCGCGTCCAGTCGTTCGGGATCGGCGATCTGCTTCGGCAGCTTCGTGTCGATGTCGGCCGGCAGCACGATGTCTCGCACGACGTTCACCACGCCGGGTGCGACATCGAGGTAGGCCGCCGCTGCCTCGAGCTTGGCTCGACGGGCACCCTTGATCTCAGGGTCACCGCTGTCGATCGCCGCGCGGAGCCCGGCAAGATCGCCGTAGCGTGCGATGAGCTGAGCTGCGGTCTTCTCGCCGACGCCCGGCACTCCGGGCAGACCGTCACTGGTGTCTCCGCGCAGCACCGCCATGTCGGCATAGCCCGCTCCGGTGCCCACGCCGTACGCCTGTTGCAGGAACGACTGATTGATCAGATCCGGTTGCCGCACACCACCTTTGGCGGTGTACAGGACGCGGACGTCCTGGGCGTCGTCGACCAACTGGAACAGGTCGCGGTCGCCGGTGACGACGTCGACAGGCATCCGGCCGAGATGGGTCTGCACCAAGGTCCCGATCACATCGTCGGCCTCGTACCCGTCGATCCCGAGGCGGCACAATCCGATTGCTGCCAGGACGTCGCGGATGACGGGTACCTGCGGCGTCAGATTCTCCGGTGACTCCTCCTGTACATCGCTGCCCTCGGTGAGGCGGTGACTCTTGTAGGACGGGATCGCATCGACCCGGAACGCCGGACGCCAGTCGTTGTCCCAGCAACAAACGAGGTCCGTCGGCTTTTCCCGATCGACCAGGGTGGCGATCATGTCCAGAAATCCGGTCACCGCGTTGATCGGCACACCGGCGGGGGAGCGCCGGTCGGGCACTCCGAAGAACGCGCGGAAGTACAGCGAGGCGGAGTCGAGCAGCAACAGGCGTCGGGTGGGCTCCATGCTGCAATACCGTAGAGGCATGGAAGACCTGGACCGCCGCATCGTCACACTTCTGACGTCCGACGGTCGGCTGAGCTTCACCGATCTGGCCCGCGACACGGGGCTCTCGGTCAGCGCGGTACACCAGCGGGTGCGCCGCCTGCAGGAGCGGGGGGTGATCAAGGGGTTCCGCGCCGTCGTCGACCACGAAGCTGCCGGACTGCCACTCACCGCGCTGATCTCGATCGCGCCGTTCGACGCGTCCGCGCCCGACGACATCCCCGACCGGCTGCGTGGCCTGCATCAGATCGTGGCCTGTTACTCGGTCGCGGGGGAGGAGAACTACGTGCTGAAGGTGCGGGTAGCCAGCCCGCGCGAGCTCGAGGATCTCCTCGCCACGATCCGTTCTGCCGCCGCCGTCACCACACGGACGACAGTTGTGCTGAGCACGGCGTGGGAGGACCGCAGTCCCTTCGGTGACTGAACAACCGGGCGATCGTCGCCGCGCCTCGTCAATTGCGTGCCATCCGTCACCTGCTCGGCGTGTCGTCCCGCGACACGCCGCCGTCCCGAAAATCATTCCGAGAATCTCTTGCCGACACCGGCCCAGAACCGACCCGCTGACCAGCACAAACCAGACGTTTTCGCAGTTCAGAGCCGTGTTTGACAGTGCATGGTCGGCAGGTAGCGTAGCTCTCACGCCAGATGGGCCCCGTCATCCAGTAGATAACTTTCGCACGCGTTGCGATCGGTCCCAACGATGAGTCACCGGGGCCCATCTGCATCACCTCGTGGTTCGGGCTTCAGGAAATCCGCGTGAGTTGGTGCCCTTCGCCGGGCATGGCGAAGGGCACCAACTCACGCGGATTCGATGCGCATCGGATCACGCCCCGCGGGAGTGCTCAACCGCGCAGATTAGGCTTGCTCGGTGACCACGACCTCCGCACCGGTTCGACCGGCACTCGTTCGTACGGCCGGTCGACTCCCGGCGCGGTCGGCGCTCGCTGCGCTCGGTGGGCTCTCGCTCTGGCTCGCCTTCCCCGGTACGGCGTGGTGGCCGATGGCACCGGTCGGCGTGATGCTCATGTCCTTGTCCACCATCGGGACGACGGCGCGACGCGGATTCTTGCTGGGTCTGCTCGGCGGACTCGCCTGTTTCCTGCCGACCCTGCACTGGAGCGGCATCTACGTAGGCGACACGCCGTGGATCGCGCTGTCGGTGACCGAGTCCCTCTACCTCGCGTTCATGGGCATGGCGATCGCCGTGGTCCAGCGCAGGGGTGCGGTTCGGCCGGGCGCCGTTGCGGCCCTGTGGGTGTTGCAGGAGTTGTTCCGCTCGAACGTGCCGTTCGGCGGATTCCCCTGGGCACGGCTGGCCTGGACCACGGCCGACTCACCCTTGGTGCGGTTCGCGTCCATAGCCGGAGCACCAGGTCTGACATTCGTCGTCGCGTTGCTCGGTGCTCTGCTGGCGCTCGTCGTATTCCGAGTAGCCACAGGGCAATTGAGCCTGTTGCGGCTCCTCGTACCCACCGCTGCGACCGCGTTGGTCGGCGCATCGGCGTTTGTTGTCCCGGTGCCGACGGGGGGCAAGCCACTCCAAGTCGTCGGCGTCCAGGGCAACGTGCCGACAACCGGACTCGACTTCAACGCGCAGCGCCGCGCCGTGCTCGACAACCACGTCGCCACCACGAAGCAGGCGGCCCGGATGGTTGCCGACGGCAAGATTGCGTCACCCGAACTCGTCGTGTGGCCGGAGAATTCGTCGGACATCGACCCGACCCGCAACGCCGACGCGGCAACCGGGATCGCACAAGCTGTCGGTGCCGTCGGCGTGCCGGTCATCGTCGGCGCGGTGCTGCAGGAGCCCGCCCCGAAGGTCTCCAACACCTCCATGCTGTACCTGCCCGGTCGAGGTCTGGTCGATCAGTACGTCAAGCAACACCCGGTTCCGTTCGCGGAGTACATGCCGTACCGGAGTTTCTTTCGTCAGTTCTCCGACAAGGTCGACCTGCTGACCACCGAGTTCGCCCACGGCAAGCAGGTCGGGGTGTTCGACATCCCGACCAGGTCCGGCACCGTGAAGGTAGGTCCGGTGATCTGTTTCGAGGTCGCCTACGACGCCGTCACCCGCGCACCGGTGGATCGGGGCGCGCAGTTGCTCATCGTCCAGACCAACAACGCCACCTTCGGCTACACCGCGGAGTCCGAGCAGCAACTCGCCATCTCACAGGTGCGGGCGGTCGAACACGGCCGCTCGGTGGTTCACATCTCGACCGTGGGCGTGAGCGGATTGATCACGCCGGACGGTGTGGTGCACGACCGTTCGGAGTTGTTCACCCGTAAGGTTCTCGCCGGGGAACTGCCGCTGCGGTCTGCCAAGACGATGGCCGACCGTTGGGGTGCAATTCCCGAGTACGTGATCGGCGCGATCGCGGGGTTGCTGGTCCTGATCGCGTGGCGCCGTACCCGGGGCGAGCGAGCGACCGTCCGCCGGACGGGAACATCCGCACCGGGCGGGGGCGTCGATCCGTCCGACAAGGCGGACGAGTCGACGACGACGCCGTCCCAGACAGAAGAGGAAGCACGTGACTGACATCCGCCGCGAGCCGCTGAAGCGCGTGCTCGTCCTGCTGCCGACGTACGACGAGCGGGACAACCTGCCGTTGATCATGGCGCGGATCCGCAAGGCGGTGCCGGACGCCGACGTGCTCGTCCTCGATGACAACTCGCCCGACGGCACCGGCGAGCTCGCCGATGACATGGCGGCCAGCGATGATCACATCACGGTGCTGCACCGCGCGGGCAAGGAAGGTCTCGGCAAGGCCTACCTCGCCGGTTTCGCCTGGGGCCTGGAGCGCGGATACGACGCGCTTGTCGAGATCGACGCCGACGGCTCGCACCCGCCCGAGATGCTGCCTCGAATGCTCGAGGTAGCCGGTGAGGCCGACCTGGTCATCGGTTCGCGGTGGGTCCCGGGCGGATCCATCGTCAATTGGCCGAAGTCCCGCGAGATCATCAGCCGCGGCGGCAATCTGTACATCCGGCTCGCCTTGGGCATGCCGGTCAAGGACGCAACCGCCGGCTACCGCGTCTACCGCGCCTGCGCACTGCGTGCGCTCGGTCTGGGCGACGTCTCCTCACAGGGCTACTGCTTCCAGGTCGACCTGACCTGGCGCGCGGTGCGTGCCGGCCTGGTCGTCGCAGAGGTGCCGATCACATTCGTGGAACGCGAGATAGGGGCGTCCAAGATGACCGAGTCGATCGTGCGCGAAGCGATGCTCAACGTCAGCAAGTGGGGCGCCGCGCACCGACTCGATCAACTCAAACGGCTCGCCGGCAGGAAGTGAACGCCATGGCCCAGCGACGCGGACGCGGCAAGATCGGCTGGATCCTGTTCCTGATGCTGCTGGTGATCCCGGTCATCGAGGTGATCGTGATCATCCAGGTGGGACGCACCATCGGCGGTTGGCAGACATTCGGTCTGCTGGTGCTGTGGTCGCTCATCGGTGCCTGGCTGGTCAAGAGCCAATGGCGTACCGCTTGGCGGGCGCTGCGCACTGCACTGCAGACCGGCCGCATGCCGGCCCGCGAACTCACTGACGCCGCGCTGATCCTCATCGGCGGCACACTTCTGTTGGCGCCCGGGTTCCTGACCGACATCATGGGTCTGTTCCTCATCCTGCCGTTCACCCGGCCTCTCGCCAGGCCACTGCTCCAGGCAGCGGTGGCACGTCGGCTGCTCGACGGAACGATGGTCGGGGCGACGACGGTGTCCACGGGTCCGACCGGGACACCCGGTGCCGGCCCGATGACCGGCCCGCGGCGCCGTCCGGCGCAGGACGATGTCATCGAGGGTGAGATCGTCGACGACTGAGTGGGCAGGTGAGCTGAGCAGCCCCCGACTGCCGTCCTCCCTCGCGTGGGGAGTGGGTTCGGCCGCTCGTGCCCGCCAGGACGTCACTGTGCGCGGAACAGTCGTGATCGCCCCGTCCGAGTCGGTGGCCGCCGATCTGCCGACGGATCTGTCCGGTCAGATCCTGATGCGGGTGGTCAGCGTGACCCAGGACATCACGCCGCTGGCCGTCGCTGCTGCAGTACGCGGGGCCGTCGCCGTCATCGCCACCCGCGTGGACGCGGTCTACCCGCGCCAATCCCTGTGGTCGGAGTCGGCCAGGTGCAGAGCACGCCTTGCCGCACCTTCAGCGCTCTGCGCCGATCGAGCTGCAACTCACCACCACGCTGCACCCGACGCCCGGGGGAGCGTCTGGGCTATCGCGCACGAATGAGCGACGTGACGCCGCGTGGCTCGAGCGATGGGAGTCGATAGCGACAACTCCTCCTGGCGGGGCGTCGAGACGCCGGCGCTGCTCGAGCCGGAGTACCACTCGGCTGACGACACGATTGCGGCCAACATCTCGCTCGAACGATTGACCGTCTCGATGGAGATCCAAGGTTCGGCCGCACTCGCGCTCGCCCGCGCCTGAACACGATTCGGCCCCGGGACTCTGGTGAGTTCCGGGGCCGAATCGTTCGATGGGCTCAGGCCGTGCGCTTACGCCGGGGCTTGACCCCGCGCGACTCCCGCAGCAGGGTGAGGCGCTCTTCGAGCAGTTCCTCGAGTTCGGGGATCGAGCGACGCTCCAGCAACATGTCCCAATGGGTGCGCTGGTGCTTGACCGGCTTGCGTTCCGGTTCGGGGCCGTCGACGAGAACAGCCTCTGCGCCGCAGCGACACTCCCACAACGACGGGATGTCGGCCTCGACCGAGAACGGAAGCTCGCTGACGTGTCCTTCCGGGCACTGGTAACGGGTCAGCTGCCGGTCGCTGAGGGTGACGCCCTCGTCGCTCTCGTGGGAGACCGACGAAAGGTTCGTGCCTCGCAATGATCGCTCTGCCATGGTTTTCCCCTTTGCACCGAATCTGCACGTGTCCGCGACGAATCAACTCAAGATCGTCATGTGTTGGTGATCTGACTGCCGCGGTATCTGTTGGTGCCAACGGGCGCGGGCCGCGGATTGTTCCGAATGCCGCGAAATTTCTCCCTAGATGACCTGGGGCACATGGTTGCCGACGTCGCTGATCCCCTTGCGGACGTCCACCGCCCGCAGCAGCAGACCGCCGACGACGAAGAAGATCACCAACGCGACGATCGACAGACGGTAGCTGTGGAACAACTGGTAGACCAGACCGAATACGAAGGTACCGAACCAACTCGTGCCGCGTTCCATCGCCTGATAGAGGCTGAAGAACTCCGACTCCCGACCCTTGGGGACCAGGTGGCTGAACAGGGACCGGGACAGGGACTGGCTACCACCCATCACGATGCCGATGCCGACGCTGAGAACGAGCCAGAGCCCGAACGCCCTCTCCGGAATGAAGAAAGCCACGCAGACGACGCCGGTCCACAGGAACAGGCTGAGCAGGATCAGTTTCTGCGAACCCTGGGTGCGAGCCATCCGTCCGAAGAGCATCGCGCCGAAGAACGCGACGAACTGCACCAGCAGAATGGTGATGAACAGCTGGTTCTCGTCGAACTTCAGCTCCAACGCTCCGTACAGCGCTGCCGCAGCGATGACGGTCTGAATACCGTCGTTGAAGAACAGGTATGCGACCAGGAACTTCATCGTCTCGGGGTATCCGCGCAACTCCTTGAAGGTTTCCTTCAGTTGCTTGAAGCTGCCGCTGAACATCGGCTGCTTGCCGGATGCATCGGCCGCACTCGGGACATTGCGCAGGGCGATGACCGGGATGATGCCGAAGAGCAGCCACCAGATGCCGCCGGCAGCGAAGATGATGCGGACCGTCATCGACAGTGAGACGCCGAGTTTCTCGTGCATGAGCAGGAAGGCGAGCGCTCCGGCCAGCATGAGGCCGCCGCCGAGGTAACCCATCGCCCACCCGACGGTCGAGACCCGGTCGCGGTCGTCCGGGGGAGTGATGCGGATCATCAGCGCCGAGTAGATGATCAACGCGGCGCCGAGGCTGGTGTTCGCGACGATCACCAGCACGATCGCCAGCTGCCAGTTGTCGCCCTCGAGGAAGAACATCGCCGTGGCGGCGATGCCACCGATCAGCGTGAAGAAGCCCAGCAACCGGGTCGGACGCGGAGAGCGGTCGGCGAGTGCGCCGACGAACAGCAGCACGAAAGCGGAGATGATGGTGGACGCGGTGAGCGTGTAGGGCACCAGCGAGCCCGGCGGGATCGAGAAGCCGAGCACGGACAGGTTCGTGAAGCATTCCTCGTCCGTGGGCCGGGTCGGACACGCCGCCTTGTTGGCCAGACTGGTCACGTACGGGCCGAACAGCACCGTCATCGTTGCCGTCACGAATGCCGAACAAGCCCAGTCGTACCAGTACCAGCTGCGCTGCAGCGTGCGTTGTTCGGGAGTCGATTGCGTCCCGGCAGGCGCCTGCTTGGTCAGATCCACGAGTGAACTGTGACACATTCACGCACGCCTGGCAGTCGGACGCACCAAGCCTGCAGGGACACAATCGTGATGGACCATGATCGAGGCCGAACGGATGCGGCGGCTACGGTTGGACGGTGCGCGGATCCAAGGGGGACCGCAGACAGGGGGAGGGCACGAGGATGGCCGGCGATCGCGTCGGAACGACCTTCGGCCCATATCGCATCGACGATCTCATCGGACGTGGCGGTATGGGCGAGGTCTACCGCGCCTACGACACGGTCAAGGACCGCGAGGTCGCCTTGAAACTCCTGCCGCGTGAGCTCGCGAAGGACGCGAGTTACCGGGAACGCTTCCAGCGCGAGGCCAGGGTCGCTGCGCGCCTGCAGGAACCGCACGTGATCCCGATCCACGACTTCGGTGAGATCGACGACATTCTGTTCATGGACATGCGCCTGGTGCGTGGCAAGGACCTGCGCGCGGTGTTGCGCCGGCCCGACCACATGGACGTGACCTTCGCCGTCGAAGTGGCCCGACAGGTCGCGGACGCGCTGGAGGCGGCCCATACCGACGGCTTGGTGCACCGCGACGTCAAGCCGGAGAACATCCTGTTGTTGCCTTCGGGCTTCGCCTATCTGGCCGACTTCGGTATCGCCAGTCGCAGTGACGAGGTTCGATTGACCTCCACGGGCACCGCGATCGGATCCTTCGCCTACATGGCTCCCGAGCGTTTCCAGGACGAGCCTGTCGGCCCGGCGACCGACATTTACTCACTCGGCTGCGTGCTCTACGAGTGCCTCGCCGGAGAGCCGCCATTCCCGCGGTCGTCCGTGCCGTCGATGATCCAGGCGCACCTGAACGACGCACCACGCCGGCTGACCTCCGTCAGGGGTGACGTCCCACCCGCCCTGGAGAAGGTCATCGCGCGGGCGATGGCCAAGGATCCGGCCCAGCGGTTCGGCAGCGCGCACGAGTTCGGGCGTGCCGCCACGGCAGCCTTGGAGGCGTCCGGACAAACGGCGAGGTCGGCCGGTGCAGGGGTGGCTGCTGCCGGAACGGCGACAGCGAAGCTGCCCAAACGCTCGCCCGCTGCCCTGACCGGAGGAGCCCCGACAGGAACGTCCCGTCCCCACTCGGGCCCCGCCTTCACACCGCGGCGTCCGACCGGCACCCACTCCCGCACCACCAACCCACCCCCCGCCGAGCGACCGGGCCGCAAGCTGGGCCCCGCGGCCGCGCTGTGGGCTGTGCTCGCCGCGCTCGCACTCGTCGCTGCGTTCGCGGCCTGGCAGGTCTGGGGCCAGGACGACGGCACGGGTGCCCTCGGAGCAGACACCCCCGATCGCTCGTCGCCGAGTTCGGGAACCACCAGCTCAACAGGTCCGAGCAGTACGTCGAGCCTGTCGACCTCGCCGTCGAGCCCGACATCGACCAGTACCTCGGTGAGCACCCGATCGGACGGCAAGATCACGACCGTGACGGTCACGCAGACCGGCTCCTCGACCACCACCACGTCCGCGAGCACGCAAGCGTCGAGCAGGGAACCCACGACGTCGACAAGTACCGACACGTCGACGTCCACACCGACCAGCCCGACCAGCCCGACCATTGCGCCAGGTGCGGGGTACGACTCGCAGGGCTGGACCGGCCATTCGGAGGTGCGCTGTTCGGGCGGCGATCGGGCGGTACTCGTGGCCTCCTCGGACTCCTCGTTGGTGACTATCTGCGAGGCCCCGTCGGGCAGCCGTTACTACCTCGGGCTGCGACCTGACCAGACTGAGAAGCCGAACAACCTTCGAGTCGCGAACCCGGTGCGTGAAAGCGACGGCTGGCGAGCCAACTCCGGCGGCTATGTCTACAAAGTCACGCCGTCGATGCTGTACATCTCGAACAGCTCCGGCACCTTGCGGGACGAGGCGATCTCCACTTACGTGGAGCCGTCCTGATCGATCAGACTCGTCGAATCTGACCCAGGTCGCGCACCGCACCGTACGACGCCGACGTCGCCAACGCGGCATACGCCTTGAGGGCCTTCGAGACGACGCGGTCACGGTTCACCGGCTGCCATGGGTGCTCGGAGGCTTCCATCTTGGCGCGGCGATCGGCCAGCGTCGCTTCGTCGACCTCCAGCGACAGGGTGCGTGTCCGGACGTCGATGAGAATTTCGTCGCCGTCCTCGACCAGGCCGATCAGACCGCCCTGGGCTGCTTCGGGCGAGACGTGTCCGACCGAGATGCCCGAGGAGCCGCCGGAGAACCGGCCGTCGGTGATGAGCGCGCACTTCTTGCCCATGCCGGTGCCCTTGAGGAAGGCGGTCGGGTGCAGCATCTCTTGCATGCCCGGGCCACCGGCCGGTCCCTCGTAGCGGACGACGATCACGTCACCCTCCGTGACGCGCTTGGACAGGATCGCATCGACCGCGTCCTCCTGGCTCTCGACGACGAGCGCCGGGCCACGGAAGGTCCACAGGTCCTCGTCGATACCGGCGGTCTTGATGACTGCGCCGTCCTCGGCGAGGTTGCCGTGCAGCACGGCGAGGCCGCCGTCCTTGGTGTACGCATGCTCGACCGAGCGGATGCACCCGTTCTCAGCGTCGGTGTCCAGGCTGCTCCACTTGTTGTCGGTGGAGAACGCCTCGGTGGTGCGCACCCCGCCCGGTGCGGCGTGGAACAGGTCGACCGCTGTCTGCGACGGGCTCTCGGCGCGGATGTCCCACTCGGAGATCCATGCTTCCAAGGAGGGGGAGTGGACGCTGTGCACGTTCTCGTTGAGCATCCCACCCCGGAACAGTTCACCCATGATCGCCGAGATTCCGCCTGCGCGGTGTACGTCTTCCATGTGGTAGTCGGAGTTCGGCGCGACCTTGCTCAAGCAGGGCACCCGACGGCTGACCGCGTCAATGTCCTCGAGGCCGAACGGCACCTCGCCCTCCTGGACGGCAGCGAGAATGTGCAGCACGGTGTTCGTCGAACCACCCATGGCCACGTCCAGTGCCATCGCGTTCTCGAACGCTTCCTTGGTCGCGATCGAGCGCGGCAGCACCGAGTCGTCGTCCTGCTCGTACCAACGCTTGGCGAGGTCGACCACCACGCGTCCGGCTTCCTCGAACAGCGCCCGGCGCGCCTGGTGGGTGGCCAGGGTCGAACCGTTGCCCGGCAGCGAAAGTCCCAGCGCCTCGGTGAGGCAGTTCATCGAGTTGGCCGTGAACATGCCCGAGCACGATCCACAGGTCGGGCAGGCCGACAACTCAACCTTCGCCAGGCCCTCGTCGTCGACGTCCTGGGACGCGGACGCGGAGATCGCGGTGATGAGGTCGGTCGGCGCCTGGGCGACGCCATCGACGACGACCGCCTTGCCGGCCTCCATCGGACCGCCCGACACGAACACGGTCGGGATGTTCAGGCGCATCGCGGCGTTCAGCATGCCCGGAGTGATCTTGTCGCAGTTGGAGATACAGACCAGTGCGTCGGCGGCGTGGCCGTTCACCATGTACTCGACCGCGTCGGCGATCACCTCACGGGACGGCAGGGAGTACAGCATCCCGCCATGGCCCATCGCGATGCCGTCGTCGACGGCGATGGTGTGGAACTCGCGGGCGACTCCGCCGGCCGCCTTCACCTGTTCGGCGACGATGTCGCCCATGTTCTTCAGGTGGACGTGGCCGGGTACGAACTGGGTGTAAGAATTGGCGATCGCGACGATCGGTTTGCCGAAGTCGGTGTCGCCCATGCCGGTGGCGCGCCAGAGTGCGCGAGCACCTGCGGCGTTGCGACCGTGGGTGGTGACGCGGGAACGCAGTTCGGGCATGATCGACTCCTTTCGTTCACCGGCGCCGTTGTGCACCGATGATCATCCCAATCATCGCATCGCGCACCGCGTGAAGCACCGAGCGTCCATGAATCGAACGTTCGGTCCAGGATACGGACGGACGAACGGACAGCTTCGGACGCCCTCGAAATCCCCGCGAGACAGCGTTGCTGACTAGCGTTGACGCAGGAAAATCGACTTCGACGAAAGGTGCCCTGATGGCGCTCGTACGCATGCTGGCCCGCCCGCTTCTTGCCGCCCCGTTCATCTTCGGTGGCTTCAACCAGTTGCGCTCCAGCGGCCAGCTCGCCCCCAAGGCCGCGCCGGTCACCGACCGTTTGGCTGCGCCGCTGAAGCTACCGACCAACGACCCCAACACCCTGGTGAAGGCGAACGGTGCCGCGATGGTCGCCGGCGGAATCCTGCTCGCGACGGGCAAGGCGCCCCGCGTCGCCTCGACGCTGCTGTCGGGTCTGCTGATCCCGACCACGCTCGCCGGGCACGCCTTCTGGGAGGCCGACACCGAGCAGGAGAAGCGCCGCCACCTCGTCTCCTTCGTGACCAACCTCGGCCTGCTCGGTGGTCTGATCACCGCTGCGGTCGACACTGCGGGCAAGCCGGGTCTGCCCTACCGCGCCGGCATGGCCAAGAACGCCATCGGCCGCGCTGCACACACGACCGCGCTCGAGGCACGCCTGGCGGCAGCCAACGCGCAGAACAAGCTGCCGGTCTGATCCGGTCGAGAAGGACGCGTCGACGGCTGTCGGCGCGTCCTTTCTCATTTCCGTGACCGGGTCGACCGGACACAAATCTGCGTCGAGGTGACATTCCCGAGGTGTAGGAACAAACTCTCGGGAGGACACCATGAACGACATCGACGAACTCGCCGAGCCGAGCGTCGATGTGGCACTTCACCGCTGCTGACGGCACTGCGCGATCACGTCGGGCACCACTGCGTCGGCATTGACCGGGGTCCACGCCTCGCTGGGCACCCATTCGCTCCCACACGAGCGGCACGCGAACAGCGGCTCACCGTTGAGCTGCTGTTGCGTTGTGTCCCAATCACATTCGCTGCGACAGGGTTCGATGCGCAGGTCCGCCACGATCGTGGTCGGCTCAGACCGGGAAGCCCAGATGGGCGAGCGCCTGTCGCAGCAGCACTCCGTGGCCGCCACTCATCTCCTCGCTGCGTGACAACTCCATCGCCTCGTCCGGGTTCAGCCACGCGAGGTCCAGGGCGTCCGCACTCGGTGCGCAGTCGCCCATCACGACGACGACGTGCGCCATCGACACCGCGTGCTGCCTCGGGTCGTGGAACGGAGTCACACCGGGCGTGGGGAAGTACTCGGCGATCGCGAACGGCTGCGGCGAGATCGGCACCTGTGGGAGTGCCATCGGGCCGAGGTCCTTGTCAATGTGGCGCAGGATCGCGTCCCGGATCCGCTCGTGGTAGAGCACCCGACCGGACACCAGTTCCCGCTTGATCCGACCTTCGGACGTACCACGCAGCAGCAGACCCACCTGCGTGACGACAGACCGTTCGTCCACCCGGACCGGCACCAAGTCGAGGTAGAGGATCGGCAGGCGTTCGCGCGCGTCCCGGAGTTCCTCACGGGAGAGCCAGGCGCCGCTGGTGTCGGTGTCCATCTCGCTCATGCCGTCATTGTGTCAGCGCGCTCCGGTGGCAGGGCGGTCGCGTCGCGGTGAGCTGACAATGCCGGCAGGGCCGGCGGAGCGGGTCGGTCTTTCGCCGAGGCGAAGTAGGCGGAGACCCGCGATCGGCGGATCGCGAAGATCCTCGGTGAGCTCGGCTTGACCTGTCGGCGACCGATCAGCTGCTTCCGCTCACCACCACGGGGATGATCACCGCGGTCATCATCGCGGTGTTGAGGGCCTGGATCGCGCGCGATACAGCGTCACCGCCAGGGTCCCCGGCTGCTACCTGCTCGATACGGGCCTTCAGGTCGCGCTTGCCCAGGCCGCCGGACTCCTGCTCGAGCACCTTGTGGGCGACGTCCAGGCCCTGCAGGATCGACAGCAGCGTTGCGTCCTGCGAGGTCGCTGCAGCGCTGCCCGACAGCACAGCGGCCGGACGTGTTCGAGTCTCCTGCTCGGGTTGCGGGTTGAGCACCGGGTAGCGCTCCGGGACGAAGCCCAGTGCCTTCTTCTCGACGACCTCGACCACCCCGTTCGCGGCAAGTCGTTGCACGACAAGGCTTTCCGGGTTCAGCTTGCGGTCACTGATCAGGGACGAGAGCTTCTTGCCGTTGTGCTTGTCAGCGATTCTGGCCAGTCCGTGGTCGACCACGGGGTCGCCGGTGGGGGAGCCGTCCACCATCGTGAGACGCGGCTGCTTCTCCTTGGTGACGTCGATCTTCCCGGCGCGGATGAGATCGGACAACATGGCGCCCACCAGGCCGTAGCCGCGTTGCGTACCCATCCCCTCGAGCTTGCCGTCGTCCTTCGTCAGCAGCATGAACAGTTGATCAGTCGTCGGCATCATGTCTTCGACCCTATGAAATCTGCCCACCGATGTGGCCGGACGGGGATGACCGCCGGGCGGACCTCTGCTTGGATCGTGGACGGTCGCGGACTCGCGCGGCCGGCGACAGACGGAGCTGCGATGACACCGCCGAAGTCCACGACACCCGCCGCGGATTCCCACGAGATGATCCGCGTGCAAGGCGCTCGCGAGAACAACCTCAAGGGTTTCGACGTCGACATCGCCAAGCGGCGCCTGACGGTCTTCACCGGTGTCTCCGGTTCCGGCAAGAGCTCACTCGTGTTCGGCACGATCGCCGCCGAGTCGCAGCGGATGATCAACGAGACCTACTCGACCTTCGTCCAGGGGTTCATGCCGACGCTGTCGCGCCCCGAGGTCGACCGGCTCGAGGGGCTGACGACCGCGATCGTCGTCGGGCAGGACCGGATGGGCGCGAACCCGCGCTCGACCGTCGGCACCGTCACGGACGCGAACGCGATGCTTCGGATGCTGTTCAGCCGTCTCGGCGACCCGCACGTCGGCGGACCCAACGCGTACTCGTTCAATGTGCCGACCGTGAAGGCGAGCGGGGCGATCACCGTCGAGCGCGGCGCGAAGACGATCGCCGAGAAAGCGACGTTCAACCGGCTCGGCGGCATGTGCCCGCGCTGTGAGGGACGTGGCTCGGTGTCCGACGTCGATCTCACCGCGCTGTACGACGAGGAACTGTCGCTGCAGGACGGCGCACTGAAGATCCCGGGCTACTCGATGGACGGCTGGTACGGCCGCATCTTCGGCGGGTCCGGCTTCTTCCCGATGGACAAGCCGATCAAGAAGTTCACCAAACGCCAGTTGCACGACCTGCTCCACAAGGAGCCGACGAAGATCAAGGTCGACGGGATCAACCTCACCTACGAAGGCGTGATCCCCAAGATCCAGAAGTCGATGCTGTCCAAGGACGTCGAGGCGCTGCAACCACACATCCGCGCGTTCGTCGAACGAGCCATCACCTTCCAGACCTGCCCCGAGTGCGACGGCACGCGCCTGACGCCCGAGGCCCGCTCGTCCACGATCAAGGGCATCAACATCGCCGACGCGTGCTCGATGCAGATCAGCGATCTCGCCGAGTGGGTCCGTGCACTGGACGAGCCGTCGGTCAAGCCCCTTCTCGCCGGGCTGCAGCACCTGCTCGATTCCTTCGTCGGGATCGGCCTCGGTTATCTCGCGCTGGAGAGACCGTCGGGCACCCTGTCCGGCGGTGAGTCGCAGCGCACGAAGATGATCCGGCACCTCGGTTCGTCGCTCACCGACGTCACGTACGTCTTCGACGAGCCTTCGATCGGCCTGCACCCGCACGACATCGACCGGATGAACGATCTCCTGATCCAGTTGCGCGACAAGGGAAACACCGTGCTGGTGGTCGAGCACAAGCCGGAGATGATCGCGATTGCCGACGAGGTCGTCGACCTCGGTCCCAAAGCGGGGACGGACGGCGGGGAGATCGTCTTTCAGGGCACGTTGGACGAATTGCGCAAGGCCGACACACTCACAGGCAAGCACCTGGACGACCGGGCTTCGATCAAGGAGTCGGTGCGCGACCCCGACGGTGCACTCGAGATCCGTGGAGCCTCCACCAACAACCTGCAGGACGTGGACGTCGACGTACCGCTCGGCGTGCTCGTTGCGGTCACCGGAGTCGCAGGTTCGGGCAAGAGCTCGCTCATTCACGGGTCGTTGGAAGGACGCGACGACGTCGTATCGATCGACCAGGGTGCGATCAAGGGTTCACGCCGCAGCAACCCCGCCACCTACACGGGACTGCTCGATCCGATCCGCAAGACCTTCGCGAAGGTGAACGGGGTGAAACCCGCTCTGTTCAGTGCGAATTCGGAGGGCGCCTGCCCGGTCTGCAACGGCGCCGGCGTCATCTACACAGAGCTGGGCTTCATGGACACCGTGACCACCGTGTGCGAGGAGTGCGAAGGCAAGCGCTTCCAGGCGGCGGTGCTGGAGTACAAGGTCGACGGGAAGGACATCAGCGAGGTACTCGCGATGTCGGTCGAAGAAGCCGAGGAGTACTTCGCCGACGGTGAGGCCAAAACGCCTGCGGCACATAAGATCCTGCAGCGACTGGCCGATGTCGGACTGGGCTACCTCACGCTCGGCCAGCCGCTCACGACACTGTCGGGTGGTGAACGCCAGCGGATCAAGCTCGCCACGCACCTGGGGGAGAAGGGCGGGATCTACGTCCTGGACGAACCGACCACCGGCCTGCACCTGGCCGACGTCGAGAATCTCCTGGGCCTGCTCGACCGCCTGGTCGATTCCGGCAAGTCGGTCATCGTGATCGAGCACCATCAGGCGGTGATGGCGCATGCCGACTGGATCATCGATCTGGGTCCGGGAGCCGGTCAGGACGGCGGCAAGATCGTGTTCGAAGGGACGCCCGCCGAGTTGGTGAAGAAGAAGTCGACCCTGACAGGCAAGCACCTCGCCGCGTACGTCGGATCGAAGTAGCCCCCCTACACCCGTGGTCAAGGGCGGTCAGAAACCGCCGATGTCGCCGCCGCCCATGTCGTCACCGAAGTCGGCGCCCCCGAAACCGTCGTCCATGCCCTGACCCATTCCGGGGTCCTCCGCGAAACCCTGGTCCGCTGCGCCGGGGTCGCCGGCGTCCGCGCCCGGATCTCCGGCCGCCTCGTCCGCGCCGCCGTTGTCTGCGAAACCGTCGCCGAAGCCGTTCCCGTCGAACATCTCCTGCGCGATCGCGGTGCCGATGAACGCGCCGGCGATGCTGCCCATGAGTGAGCCGCCGATCATCGCGCCCATGCCCATTCCGCCCATTCCGCGCCCCATACCGCCGCCGAACATGCTGCGCATCGCGCCGGGCCGCTGCATCTCCATGCGGGTCGCGCTGCGGGCAAGTGTCTTGGGGGAGTCGTCCTGGGGAGGCTGACCGGGGGCGGCCTCGGCCAGCTGCTGCAACACCTGACGTCGCTGATCCGGAGTCAGCTGCGCGAACGCCTGCTCGTGCGCGGCTTCGATCTGGTCCGGGGGAGCGGTGCGCAACAGATACTCGTACCGCTCGACCGCCTGATCATCCGACATCTGCTGCTGCCCGCCCGGCGGCTGTCCACCCTGGAATACGCCTTGCTGGCCGGGCGGCGGACCGGCGTCCTGAGCGCCGAACCCACCCGACTGCTGGTGGGGTTGCTGACTGGTGCGGCCGAGAAGCCGATCGAGAATTCCCATGGGTCGACGCTAGGGCCGAACCGTCACGTCGATAGGTCGTACGCAACGGCAGTTTTTCCCGGACGCGAGACCACCCCTTCGGTGCCCTGGCCCGGTCCGCATCGCCGGTACGTTCGAGGGATGACTGATCCCATCGCAGGACCCGGCCGTTCCCGAGGTCGCTTTTCCGCGTTCCCGTTCCCGCGCTACTCCCGCCGCACCAAGCGCGGCACCAACGTCTCCGTCGGTGGCTGCTGCCTGCCGATCCCGATCGGATGCATGACCCTCACCACGGCCGCCGCCGTCGGTGCCTACGCATTGCGCAAGGGCTCCGGCCTGGGCTGATCCGACCACTCTCGGCAGACTCTCCCGCGAGGCCATGTCGAGAACGACACGGTGGCTCCGTCTCCTTGATGTCAGCGGCCCAGAACGGGCCGATACGTCACGAAGGGAAAGTCTGATGGCCAAGTACCTGCTCCTGAAGCACTACCGATCGACCGGCAAACCCGCGGAGGTCGTCCCCGAGATCCCGATGGACGACTGGTCGGCCGACGAGGTCGACGCACACATGCAGTACATGAACGGTTTCGCCGACCGGCTGGAGAAGTCCGGTGAGTTCGTCGACGGTCAGGCATTGTCGATGGCTGGCGCGTGGGTGCGTCACGACGGCGAAGGCAAGCCGCCGGTCACCGACGGGCCCTTCGCCGAGACCAAGGACCTGATCGCCGGCTGGATGATCATCGACGTCGAGACCTGGGACCGAGCCGTCGAACTGGCCGGTGAACTGTCGGCGGCCCCTGGCAAGGACGGAAAGCCGATCCACGAATGGCTGGAAGTCCGACCGTTTCTCGGCGTGGACGCGCCGACCATCGCCGACTGACTGTGCCTGACCTGTTCGATGCTGCTGCACTGCGAAGTCACATCCCCGCAGTGATCGGCGTCCTCGTCCGCCGCGGAGCCGACTTCGCGACGGCCGAGGACGTCGTCCAGGAAGCATTGCTCGAGGCACCCCGGACGTGGCCGCGGCAGGCCCCGCGGGTCACTCACCCCCTGATTGGCGATAGCACTGGATCATTCAGCCGATGACGTAAACCGCTGCGTCAGCGACGGCGTTTCGTGCTTCAGTCCGCTTGACTCACTCGGTCACCGTTGAGTTGACCGTAGCGGGATGCTAGCCCGCGTGTCGGTGTACGTCGGTGGCCACGTGCGGTTTGACCTGCAGGCGTTCCCACATGGATGGGTATACGGACTGGCAGAGTAAGAGTGTCGCTACCCACGAGCTTGGTCACGCCCTAGGACTGGCCGATCACTACTCGACCTACATCTACGACGTGATATGGGGATACACCGACTCCCGCAAGGCGTCTGTGCCGTATACCCATGACAAGGCCACCTACTACTCGCTCTGGGGATGATGAGATGAACATTCAACGCACCACCCTCGTGATCGCCCTTGCTGCGGCCACGTCGCTCACCGCCTCCGCCTGTTCCCAGGGCTCTGGCGAAGATCAGGCATCCGGACCTACAAAGACAGCTCACTTGAGTCACAGTTTCGACGTCACGGATCAGAGGGCAGTCGCAGGATGGAGCGACCGCATCTTCGTCGGCACGGTCGAGGCCAAAACCGGTAGCAAGTCCAGGGTCAAGGACCTTCCGGCCGGCCAGTGGAAGGTCCGAGTGAAGGAAACCATTAAGGGGCCACAGCTTCAGGTCCAGACCGTTTCGCAGACGGGTGGCAAGGACGCGGATGGCACAGTGATCCTGATGGACGGCGACCCCATCCTGGTGAAGGGGAAGACCTACATCTTCGCGGGCCGGTACGACCCCCGCACAGACACCGTGGTCGTCGTGTCCAAGTACGGGGACGTCCCCGTCTCCGATGTCGCCGACACCAAGGTGAATGCCATGAAGGCATCGGCGAAGAACCCCAAGGCGGTTCACAAGCCGGCGATCTAGACATCTTCAGCCTGTGATGCCGAGGGGGTTGATGTCTCGGCATCACAGGCTTGTGTCAGGTCTAGGGACCTCTTTTGAACGAAGTACAGGTTGGACGTCGATCACTTCGCCAGTGATCCGGGGTCGGATCCTGCCCGGGGCCTGCTCGTAGACTGCCGCGTAGGTGCTCGAGCCGACCATTGATCGCCTCGGTGGGTCCGTTGCTGGTGCCGGGCCGGTCGAAGAACGCGAGCACGTCGGCCGCGCGCTTGATCAGCGTTCTTCCCAGGGTGATGACCTCGGCCAACGGTTTCGGCACGCCGGTACTGATCGAGTCGATCAGCTCGGTCATGAGCTTCTTCCCGGTAGCCCGGTCCGGGTGCCGGTACGCCGCGATCATCCGTTGATAGATGCCCCAGGTGCACTCGACCTGAACGTGCTCATCGACAGCGAACAGTGCGGTGAGGCGTTCGTGTTGCCGGTCGGTGAGCAGGCCCGCGCCAGTGTGCAGGGTGCGCCGTGCCCGGTACAGCGGATCCGTGGTGCGGCCACGGTGCCCGTGCAGTTCTTGCTGGACCCGCCGGCGGCACCTATCCAGGGCGTCACCGGCCAACCGGACAACATGGAACGGGTCCATCACCGTGGCCGCAGCCGGGATCTCCTCAGCGGCAGCGGTTTTGAAGCCGGTGAACCCATCCATCGCGACGACCTCCACAGCGTCACGCCATTGGGCGGATCGGTCGGCCAGCCAGGTCTTGAAGACCTGCTTGGACCGTCCGGGAACCATGTCCAACAGGCGTGCTGGTCCGGTGCCGTCCCGGATCGGCGTGAGGTCGATGATCACGGTGACGTATTTGTCGCCGCGGCGGGTGTGCCGCCACACGTGCTCGTCCACGCCGATCGCGGTGACGCCGTCGAACCGGCCCGGGTCGTCGATCAACACCCGGTGCCCCTCGGCGAGGACGGCGTCGTTGGCGGTGTCCCATGCAACGGCGAGGGCTTCGGCGACCCGGGCGATCGTGAGGTGCTGACACACGATCGCGGTCAATGCCCACCGCACGGGCCGGCGGGACAGGCGTGCCCGTGGTTCGGCCGCCGCGGAGCAGTCCTGCCGCCATACATGCCCACATTCTCGGCACCGGTACCGGCGCAGAGTGATGGCCAGCGTCGTGGGTCGCCACCCCAACGGTTCATGAGCCAGCCACCGCACGACGGTGTCACGCGGTGCGCCTTCGCATCCGCACCGGTGGCACCACGCATCATCGTCGACGACGCGGCACGCCAACACGGCCCGCTCGGGTTCAACGCCTTGCCCCGTCACGACCAGGCCGAGCTCATCCAAGCCGCAGAAGGTCGTCAGGTCAGGGGTAGTGAAGGTAGCGTCGTACATGTCGAGGTCTTCCAGATGGGCAGCGTCAGAACTTCCATCATCGGGAGACCTCGACCCTCACCCGAACAACGACGCGCTACCAACCCCTACACGTTGATACTTGAAGGGCACTGAGTGGCATGACCCGACGCCTACACTGACGGGCTCCTTGAGGGTCCTGTCTTCCGAGGGATCTGTCTGCTGCTCGGAGCAAGCAGGAGTAGTGGGGTGCCGACCGAACCAGCCATGACCTGATAGGAGCGTGACCCGCCGATTCAGCCCGGTTTCGTCAACGTGTTGTCTGACCGGTCCGGCCGACGCCTTCCATGGTGAACCGTTGGAAGGAAAGGGCACAACCTGATGAATCAGCTAGTCGTCATCGCGGGTGTCGACACACACAAGGACACTCATCACGCCGCGGTGATCACCGCGACAGGTCAGCACCTGGGTGCTGCGCAGTTCCCGACCACTACGGCCGGCTATCGAGCTTTGGCTGCCTTCATTGCCGGGTTCGGGACGGTGGCCAAGGTGGGTGTCGAGGGCACCGGATCCTACGGCGCGGGTCTGGCCCGATATCTGAGCTCTGCTGGGGTGCCAGTGCTGGAGGTCTTGCGCCCAAGTCGGCAGATCCGCCGGATGCGTGGCAAGTCCGACGAGATCGATGCCTACGCCGCCGCGGAG